>CAIYQJ010000429.1 GCA_903928275.1 uncultured Chloroflexota bacterium | reverse complement strand
CCCGCACCTTCGGCTCGAGCTTCGTCTACCTCCGCTACCGCGTGGCGAGATAGCCGGCGCTTTCACCGGGCGCGGTCCCGGCCCCCGAACTCGGCCGGGGGGCCTCCTTCCAGGCGATCGGCCTGCCGCCGCGTGACGGCGAGCTACGCGGGCAGCCAGGTCGGACCCTGCGCCGCTGGAGCAGGCCGGGCGATCCTCCTGGTCGGCAGCCAGAAGATCGTCCCCGACCTCGACAACATGTGTCTGTCGAATCGCTGATCTGATGCCGGCCTGACGACGCAACCACTGGCACTCCCAGGGGTCCTCTTCACGCTCCGTCCGCCGACGGGGCGCCACCCCTGAGCGACTCAACCGATGGCACTCTTCGCTGGCGCGGCACATCGAGTGGCACTGTCGGTGACTGCAGCCCGCCGTCAAGCGCGGGGGTGGCCATCAACCGCGCGGCGTCGACGCAGCCAGCCGGACGATCAGCGCGCCAGCTACATGGACGATCAGCCACGCGTCGTCGCGGGTCGCGCTGGTTTCGTGGTGGGCGTCCCCCATCTGGCTGCGGTCCGCCGAGACCCAGTGCATGACCTTCTCCACCGCATCGGTCAGCTGCGCGTCGTGCGCCGCGAACAAGCCGCGCTTCCTTGCCGACCGGATCAGGTCTCCGAGTTGGTTCCCGTCGCATCCCAGCCTGGTCAGCACCTCCTGCAAGGCCCTCCCGGCGTCCGTGATCGCGTCCCACGCCTTCCCGTGTGCGAGTTCCTCCAGGGCTTGTTCGTAGGCTCGTTCCGCGCTCCCGAACCGGGATTGATGAAGAAGCAGGAGCGTCGGTTCCACGACCGCGATGTGCAGCTCCCTTGACCGAATCTCGACCATGTGGCCGTCGATCAGCTCCCAGCCGACCCTCTCCTGCGCGAGAATCTCGGTGGCCTCGCGCGCAAACCGTCCAGCGAAGCTCGATCCCCAACTCCCGCCACGTTCGAGCTCGTCGGCCATCCGCAGCGCGAGGTACAGCGCCTCGGTGACCGTGGGGAACATGCTGTCCGAGCAGCTGTGGCAGTAGGCGAACATGTCATCGGCCGGACCCAGCTGCCGATTCGTGAAGGCGTAGACACCCTCTTCGGCGGCGATGAGGCGGTGTGTCTCGGCCAACACCTGTTTCAGGCCAAACTGAACGCTCTCGCTGATCAGCTGTCGGACGACAAGCATGACGCGTGTCCGAACGCGATCCGAGAACGTGGACACCCGCAGAGACTCCCCGGCCGACTCGCGCTGCGACGCGCGCGCGAGCCTCACCCTCAGGGAGTGCAGCATCGCGGGCACGCCGGGTCGTGACCAGCCTCGCCATCCCGACGCGGAGCGTCGCAGTGGCGACGGCCGCACGCGCCGCTCACGATCCGGGCTCCGCCACGAGCGCGAACCGACGCCGGAGCCTGTTGCCCACGCGCTGAGCGAGTAGCCCCTCGTGTTGGAGACGTCCAACGACAATCGCCGGCGGGATGGCTAGCCGGCGCGCGAAAGCCTGCGCCTCACCGAGCGTCCGGATCCGATACAGGTCGGCCTCGTAGCGCTTCGGGATGAGCATGTTGGACGCGAACTCGTCGGCCTCCTGCTCCTCGGCGCCTGTCCGCTTGTCACCCTCGAGGAAGGTCTCGCGCTTCCCGTGCAGGGCGATATGGCCGGCCTCGTGGAAGAACGAGAACCAGAAGACATCCTCCCAGCGACCGCGCAGCGAGAGTTGGACGAGTGCCACGGTCGGCGAGAGCCAGCGAGCCACGCCGTTCGCTCGAGTCTTGGCGAGCCCATCGGTGATGACCAGGACGACGCCGCTCTCGGCGCAGAGCCGCCGCATCTCGGGCTCGAACTGTCCCGGAGGTTCCGTCATCAGCGAGCGGATCATCTCGAGCGCCACGAAGAAGCGGGCGCGGTTGAATACCGCCACGTCCGCGCTTCTCGCCTCGAGTTCTCCGATCCGGAGCCAGGCCGCGGTTGCATGAGGGTCAGCCGCGAAGACGGTCGAGCGACGGAAGGAGGCATCGGGCGCGAGCCACACGGCATCCCACGACTCGCGGCTGGCCACGCCAAAGAAGGTAAGCAGCCGCTCTCGCCGCGTACCTGCATCGGTGCTGCTTTCGATGAAGCCTCGGTCGGCGAGTTCCTTCACGGGGAGGCGCCGAATCCATTCGGCGTCTTCCGCCGAGACTTCACCTTCGCGTAGGCGCACTCTGCGCGCTCGGTAGTTGGCCTCGAGGGAGTTCCAGAAGCGCGCGGGCACGCCAAGGACCCGTTCGAAGGCGAGGGCCGTCTCCGGCGTCACCGGGGCCAGCCCCTGCAGGATCTGGTTCACGTGCTTCGCCGACAGGCCCGACCGGCGCGACAACTCCGCTTGGGTCATCCCAAGCGCTTCGAGACTCTCGCGAACCGTCTCGCCGGGAGGGATCGCGTCGTCGGGTCGGTACTGGCGATCAGCTGCCTCGATCACCGGGTGGCTCCTTCCTGAGCGTTCGTGCGTGCGTGTCTGCGCCCTCGATCACGACGACCGACGTGATCGCCTCCCAGTCGAGGCCTCCATCCGGCGCACGAGGCACGGGCTCGGTGGCCTCGAGGATCAGGCGCCTCGGGTGGTCGAGGTCGACGCTGATCTGCTCATCCCGATCTCCGACGAGCTGATGCGCCCGCACCTGTGGGAGATGTCGAAACTCCGCGAGCGACGCGGCAGCCTCAAGTTGCTGCAGTCGCCGGCCCAGCCGTCGCGCCGCCTCCGGCCCAAGCTCACGGATCATCTGGCTCTCGGACGAGCACAGCCGCGCGAGCTTGCCGTTCGCGAAGGTCACCTCCACGCGTGGGCTCGCGTAGCCTATACGGGAAAGGTTAGTCGCATCTCATTGTGCATGCGCCCATTGTATGCACCCAGCAGGTATAGTCAACAGGCTACGACCCCTTCGCGAACCTCCGCCCCGGCTCCTGCGCCTCGGCCCGCCAGATCGCCATGAGGCGCGGGCTGCGCAGGCTGACCCCGGATGCGAGGCGCTTCTGGACCTGGTGGCGGCTCGCGTAGCAGCCGTCGGCCCGCACCGCGGCGATCGCCGCGCGGACAAGCCGCTCCTGCTCGGCCTTGTGCTGCGCGACCTGCATCGCGCGCCAGTGCGCGTGGCGTGCCACGATCGCCGCGCACTCGAGCGGGCACTCCCGCTTCGCCGGGCGGAGGTCGATGCCGAGACCGCGGAGGATGACGGCGAGCGGCCGCGGGGTGGCCGCGGTCGTGTCATGAGACAAGACGAACCCGGGTGGCTCAGCGCCGATCAGGCAGGCGCCCGCGTCGGCATGACCGGCGAATGGGTGCGTCGACAGATCGTGGCCGGCAGGCTGCGGGCGACGGTCTACACGACCGGCCGGAGGCGGACCTACCGGATCCGTCTCGATGACTGGAAAGCGTTCCTCTCCGACTTCAGCCGAGGGACCGACCGGCCCTGCCAGATATGACCACGGCTCGGCTGGAGCGGGGGCTCCGCTCGCGGGGTCGCGACAGCTCCGTTGGTGATGGCGCCCCCTGGTTCCCCGACGGGCGCGGGGCTCGCCGTCGCGGCCCGCACCCTGGGCAGGCCGCGATCGGTGGCCCCGAGGCACTGGCGAGGGGTCCCTCGGTGAAGCGCCCGCCGTGGCCGAACGGCCCCCGGCACCAGCTCAGCGCTTCGCGCCCTTCGGCACTCCCCGGCCCCGCGCCACGGGCGTAACCGTTGGCACGTTTCGCAGCGGCGTAACCGATGGCCGTCGGGCCAACGGTTGGTGCATTCGACAGTGTCATCGATGTCGCGACTCAAGACATTGGCGCGCCCGGAGGGATTCGAACCCCCGACCGTCTGATCCGAAGTCAGATGCTCTATCCACTGAGCTACGGGCGCTTTGTGCTCGGATCCGGCTCTTCCGCGGAATCAGATCGGCCGATGACAGCCAACCTGAAGCCAGGGGATCCACGACCCGCCTGGCGATCGCGTCCACCGCCGGACCGCTGACAGAGCGTAGCAGGTAGCCATAGGAGTCCGAGGTGAGCCCGATCGACGCGTGCCCGGCGTAGGCGCGCGCGGCGTGAGGTCCCGCGTCTCGGTGAGCACGAGGGTGATCGCCAGCCTGCGCAGGTCGTACAGCCGGACGTGCGGCAGGCCCACCTCAAGGCGCAGGACGACGCGATGAACGCGATGAACGCGATGAACGCGATGCTCGACAAGATCCTGCGCCTGGAGGCGGCGATCGCCAAGGGGTGACCGGCCCCGCACGGAGCCGGAGGCGAGCCCGTGCCCCGGGTCCTGCGACGACGCCCAGGGCTCCGGCCCGGAAGTGAAGCGACGGTCGACCCCGAGTCGCTCGACGGTCGGGACCGAAGGCGTCTAGCGCGTCACCGTCGGGGAGACGTGCTCCGCGGCGGGCTGGTCCACGCCGCGCGGAGCGAGGGGCTCCGTGAACAGGAGCCAGGCCAGCATGATGCCGACGAGCAGGACGACGACGAGGATCAGGCCCTCGACCTGCAAGGGCTGGAGTCCGAGGACCGAGCCTGCAAGGCCCGGATCGACGGCGACCAGGGTGAGGGCCGCGTAGAGCGGGACGGCCAGCCATGCCACCCGGCCGATCCTGCCGAGAGGACCCGACCGGATCGTGCTGTCGCTCAGACCGATCACGGCCGCGGCGATCCCGGTCACCCCCGCCAGGCCGAAAGCGACGCGCCACAGCGCGCCGGTGGCGAGGAGCGAGGCGAGCGACACGAGGCCCGGCAGCACGAAGTGCAGCGAGACGAGGAACGCGAAGCGCCGCGGCCCCGTCTCTCGGGTGAGCTCGGTGTGGCGGAACTGCACCACGATCCACCAGAAGCCCAGCAGCGTGAAGCACAGGACCGCCGCCGTCGCGTAGAAGGTCTGCGTGTCCATCGAGAACCCCCGGAACAGGATGGTGGCAGGACGCCGGCCACGGCGGAGGTGACCCTCCCGCTCGGGATCGGAGCCCTCAGGACGCTCGCCGCCTGACGCCGGCTCGACGTGCCCATGCGCACGTGCCGGGCGGATCCGCGGTCGGCGGCGAGCATACCTCCGGTCGTGACGTCCGCTCTCGCTCGAAGCCATCGGGATTCGGCTGGAGTCTCTGGTGCCGCGGCTTGCGCTGCGGCCAGGTGGCGCTCACCATCGCCCGATCGGCGATGGCAGCGAGCTCGGCGTCCCACCCCACCGGCGCCGCCACGGCCGCACGGAGGGCCGGGTCGTGGCGAAGCAGATCATCAACACGCCAAAGGCGCCCAGCGCGTCGGCGTCAGGCCCCTACCCCTACAGCCAGGCCGTGAAGGCGGCAGGACTCGTCTTCGTCTCCGGCCAGGGCCCCATCGACCCGGCGACCGGCACCGTCGTCGGAGAGACGATCCAGGACCAGACGCGCCAGGCCCTGCGCAACGTCGACGCCATTCTCCGGGCATCCGGGACCTACATGGACAAGGTCGTGAGCGCGACGTTCATCCTGCAGTACTCGGAGGACTTCGCCGGGATGAACGAGGAGTGGGTGCGTTGGTTCCCGATCGATCCGCCCGCGCGCCAGGGCGCGAGGCACCCGCTCGCGGTCGAGGGCCTGCGGATCTCCATCGCGGTCGTCGCCGAGGCCTGACCCGCGCAGTCTCGACCCGGCCTGACCCGCGTGCACGGATCGCGCCCGGGCCGCCGACCCGAGCCCTGGGCGGGACGCCAGGGGCGGCGGATCATCCGCGGATCAGCACCGTCATTGACGCCCGCGACCGCGTCACCCACAGTCGCGCGACCACCAAGGGCGCGGGACGGACCGGCATCGCCGGCCGCCGCACTCAGGTGGAGGAGCCGATCGTGGCGACGAACAAGGCAGTTCTCCGCCGTCACTTCGACGAGGTCCTCAACCAGGGGAGACTCGGCGTCGTCGACGAGATCTACGCCGACGGGTACGTCCTCGACGCCCCGGTCCAGACGGACGGCTCGGTAGAGGCGCACGGCGTGACCCTCGGCCGGGACGGCCTCAAGCGTCGCGTGACGCTCTTTCGGACCGGGTTCCCGGACATCCACTTCTCGGTCGACCGGATGATCGCGGAGGGCGATCAGGTCGCCGTGCAATACACCTTCACCGGCACCCAGACGGGCCAGTTCGGCGATCTCCCGCCCTCCGCCAGGCACATCTCGGTGACCGGGATCCTCATCGCGCAGGTCCTCGACGGCAGGATCCAGAGCGCGTTGAGCGTGTTCGACAGCGGCGACAGGATGGACCAGCTCGCCCGGATCTCGTGACGCACATCCAGGACCGTGGTGCGCATCGAGCCGACGGCCCGGACGCCTTCCGTCGGGCCGCCCACCTTCCCTTCCCGCTAGCTTGGGGCTCGATTCCCGCATGAGACGGGGCCCGCTGTGATCGACAGCGGCGACGCGGGGCCGCGGCAGCTGGGACAGCGAACGCACCCTGTGACGTGT
>CAIYQJ010000428.1 GCA_903928275.1 uncultured Chloroflexota bacterium | reverse complement strand
GGCGATGGTGGCGGACCCGCTCGACGTCGCCAACGAGACCGAGGTCCGCGACGAGGCCCGCGCCGCGTGGGCCGCCGTCGGCCGCCTCCCGGACGACCGTCGCCGGGTCGTCACGCTGCGGTTCGTCGAGGAGATGAGCGCCGCGGAGATCGCCGACGTGCTCGGGCGGAGCGAGGGAGCCGTACGGGTGCTGCTCCACCGCGCCCTGCGGTCCGTGGCGGCCGACCTCCGGCGTGCCGACCGGTCCGCGCGCGGCCCCGGAGATCCCGGACGCGGCCCCGCCGATCCCGGGCGCGGCCCCGCCGACCGGTCCGGACGCGGCCCCGCCGATCCCGGACGTGCCCGGTGAGGGTGCCGGGTGCCGGGGCGGACGGCGTGGACGCTCTCCGCACCGACCTCTACGTGGAGTCGCTCCTCGACGCCGCCGGGACGCGTGCGACGGCCGCGCCCCACGACCCCGGGATGGACCCCGACGTGGCGGGCGCCGCGCGCGTCCTCTCCGGCACGCTCGGGCGACCGCATCCGTCGTTCCGCTTCGAGGAGCGCCTCTCGCGCCGCCTCGCCGAGCTCGCGCTCGGCATGGTCCGGGCGGCAGCCGCCGGCGGTGGCGCGACCCTCGTCGTGACGGATCCCGGCCCATGGCGGACCGGCGGCCCGGCGGCGGCCCGTGGCGCTCGCCCGGCCGGTGAGCTCGTCGCGTTCCCGGGCGCGGTCGCGGCCGGCCGCGCGGATGCCAGACCCGCGCTCGCGGGAGGGGTGGCCTCGGCCGCGATCGCGTCGGCCGCCCTGTCGATCGGCGCGGCGGCGCTCGTGGCGTGGCGCCGCACGCACGTCCGGCGGGGGATCATCTGATGCCGCTGAAGCTGCCGTCGTTCCGGTCGCGCAAGGAGCCGTACCCGGCCGACCTGTGGACCCAGTGCCCCGACTGCAACGAGATGCTGTTCAACAAGCAGCTCGAGAAGAGCCTCCGCGTCTGCAGCTCGTGCGGCCACCATTTCCGGTTCGGCGCTCGCCCGCGCCTCGCCTCGCTGCTCGACGCCGGCAGCTTCGCGGAGCGCGACGCCGGCCTCGTGTCGGTCGACCCGCTCGGCTTCGTCGACCAGAAGGCATACCCGGACCGGATCAGCGCGGCGCAGCAGGCCACCGGCCTCCGGGACGCGGCGATCTGGGGCATCGGGACGGTCTCCGGCATCCGGATCGCGATCTGCGCCCTGGACTTCGGCTTCATGGGCGGATCGATGGGGTCGGTGGTCGGGGAGAAGGTGACCCGTGCGGCAGAGGCGGCGCTCGGCGAGCGCATCCCTCTCGTCGTCGTATCGGCGTCCGGCGGGGCCCGGATGCAGGAGGGGACCCTCGCGCTCATGCAGCTCGCCAAGACGCTCGCCGCGATCGAGCGCCTCGGCACGGCGGGCGTGCCGTACGTGTCGATCCTCACGGACCCCACGACCGGCGGGGTCTTCGCCTCGTATGCGGCCGTGGGCGACGTGAACATCGCCGAGCCGGACGCGCTCATCGGCTTCGCCGGGGCGCGAGTCTCCGCGGGGACGATCGCCGAGGAGCTGCCCCCGGGCTTCCAGCGCTCCGAGTTCCTCCTCCGCCACGGCTTCATCGACCGGATCGTCACGCGGGCCGACCTCCGCGACGAGCTCGGCACGCTCCTCGGCCTCCTCCGCCCGCGGCCGCCCCGCCCCGTGGCCATCGGCCGCGCGGACGCGAACGGGGATGCCGACGCGGCGCGCGAAGACGGCACGCCCGAACGGCAAGCGGCTCTCGCCGCCGACGGGACCGATGGGGACGGGACCGACCGCGACCGCGCGGCCGCATCGGAGCCGACACAGCCGGCTGCCGGGAAGCCGACACAGCCGGCCGCCGGCGCCCCGGGCGCGGTCCACGTGCCCACCGGGTCGTCGCCCCTGCCCGCGCTCCCACCCGACGAGGCCGGCCGCGCCGCCGCCGCCGAGCTCGTATGGGCGCGCGTGCCGCGCGCCCGCGACCTGAAGCGGCCGCACATGCTCGAGCTGCTCGCCGTGGTCGCCGAGCGGTTCGTGGAGCTCCACGGCGACCGCCTGTTCGCCGACGACGAGGCGATCGTGGCCGGCCTCGCCGCCATCGACGGCC
>CAIYQJ010000427.1 GCA_903928275.1 uncultured Chloroflexota bacterium | reverse complement strand
GTCGCGACCTTCTACCATTTCTTCACGCTCAAGCCGCAGGGCGCGCACACGTGCGTCGTATGCACCGGGACCGCCTGCTACATCAATGGCGCGGGAGAGATCCTGTCGAGCATCGAGCGACGGCTGCACGTCAAGCCGAAGGAGACGACCACGGACGGCAAGGTCTCGCTGCTGACCGCCCGATGCCTGGGCGCCTGCAGCCTGGCGCCCGCGGTCATCGTCGACGGCGATGTCAGGGGCAAGGTGAGCGCGGGCGAGCTTGTCGCCCAGCTGGAGGCGATGTGAGCGAGATGCCTGCCGCGGCGCGGCCCGTCCGCCGCCGCGTGGTCACGGAGGAGCTCCACGAGGGGCCGATACGGGCGTCGGCGTACGTCTGCGAAGCGGCCAGCTGCATGTCGGCCCAGGCCGCCGAGATCACCGCGCGCCTCGGCGAGCTGGTCGCCGAGTCCGGCCTCGGCGATGTCACCGTCAAGCGCGTCGGATGCCTCGGCCTCTGCGCCGCGGGGCCGCTCGTCGAGATCGCGCAGACCGGCCAGCTGTTCGAGCGCGTCCGGCCCGACGACGTCGACGGCATCGTGGCGGCCCTGCGGGACGTGAAGCCCACCGACGAGCGGAGGCCGCAGGGCCCGTTCTTCGAGAAGCAGATGCGGGTCGCGACCGAGAACTTCGGGCTCGTGGACCCCGAGAGCCTCGACGACTACGTGGGGCGCGGCGGCTACGAGACCCTGCGCCGCGTCCTCGCGGACATGACCTCGGCCGAGGTACGCGACGAGATCACCCGCAGCGGCCTTCGCGGCCGCGGCGGTGCCGGCTATCCCACGGGCCTCAAGTGGACCACGGTCGCCAAGGCCCAGGGCTCGCAGAAGTACGTCATCTGCAACGCGGACGAGGGCGATCCCGGCGCGTTCATGGACCGCAGCGTCCTCGAGAGCGACCCGTACCGGATCCTCGAGGGGATGGCCATCGCGGCGTTCGCCGTGCACGCCACGGAGGGCTACGTCTACTGCCGGGCCGAGTACCCGCTCGCGGTGTACCGCCTCCGGGCGGCGATCCGGAGCGCGCAGCGGGCCGGGTTCCTCGGCGCGGGGATCGCCGACACGTCGTTCAACTTCGACATCCAGGTCCGCCTCGGTGCCGGCGCGTTCGTCTGCGGCGAGGAGACGGCCCTCATCGCGTCCGTCGAGGGACGTCGCGGCACGCCGCGGCCCCGGCCCCCGTACCCCGCCGTGAGCGGCCTGTGGGGTCAGCCCACGCTCATCAACAACGTCGAGACGTTCGCGAACGTGCCGGCGATCCTCCGCAGGGGCGCGGAGTGGTACGCGTCGATCGGCCACGGCAAGAGCCGCGGAACCAAGGTCTTCGCGCTGGCCGGCCGGATCGTGAACACGGGCCTCGTGGAAGTCCCCATGGGCATGACCCTGCGCGAGATCGTCTACGACATCGGTGGCGGGATCATCGGCGGCCGGCCGTTCAAGGCGGTCCAGACCGGGGGCCCCTCCGGCGGCTGCATCCCGGCCCAGTTCCTCGACATGGAGGTCGACTACGAGTCGCTCATCGAGGTGGGCTCGTTCATCGGCTCGGGCGGGCTCATCGTCATGGACGACACGTCCTGCATGGTGGACGTGGCCAAGTACTTCCAGGACTTCTGTCGCGACGAGTCGTGCGGCAAGTGCACGCCGTGCCGCGTCGGCACGACCCAGATGTGGATGCTCCTCGACCAGATCACCCGCGGCGAGGCCACCCTCGACGACCTCGCGACGCTCGAGCGACTGGCCGCCATCGTCCAGAAGACCGCGCTCTGCGGGCTCGGCCAGGGAGCGCCCAACCCCATCTTCAGCACGCTGCGCTACTTCCGGGACGAGTACATGGCCCACATCGTCGACAGGGTCTGCCCGGCCGGCGTCTGCGCGATCACTCCGGTGGAGGTGATGGCATGACCACCGTCTACACCCTGCGGATCGACGGCAGGGACGTCGCGGGCTCGGAGGACGCCACGGTCCTCGACGTGGCGAGGGAGAACGGGATCGACATCCCCACGCTCTGTCACCTCGACGGGATCACCGACCGCGGCGCCTGCCGGCTCTGCATGGTCGAGATCACCGGCTCGAACAAGCTCACCCCGGCCTGCATGACGAAGATCGTCGAAGGGATGGAGGTCACCGCGCACTCCGACCGGCTGCTGGAGTACCGCCGGGCCATCACGGAGATGCTGTTCGTCGAGCGCAACCACATCTGCGCGGTCTGCGTCGCGAACAACCACTGCGAGCTGCAGGACACGGCCGAGGAGCTCGGCCTCACCCATTTCGACCTGCCGCGGATCAGCCCCAAGGTCGACATCGACGCCAGCCACCGGCTGTTCTCGATCGACCACAACCGGTGCATCCTCTGCCTTCGCTGCGTCCGCGTCTGCGACGAGATCGAGGGCGCGCACACCTGGGACATCATGCATCGCGGCCTGGACACGCGGGTCCAGACGGACATGGGGATCCCGTGGGGCGAGTCCACCACCTGCACGAGCTGCGGGAAGTGCGTCCAGGTCTGCCCCACCGGTGCCCTCTTCGAGAAGGGCCGCGCGGTCGCACGCGGCAGCAAGACGCGCCGCCCGTTCCTGCCGTGGATGAAGGTCGTCGCCGAGGAGCGTGGACTGTGAGCCTGCCGCGTGTCGCCACCGTCTGGCTCGATGGCTGTTCGGGCTGCCACATGTCCCTCGTCGACATGGACGAGCGGATCCTCGACATCTTCTCGCGGGCCGACCTCGTGTACGGCCCGCTCGTCGACTTCAAGGAGTTCCCGGAGGACGTGGACGTCTGCCTCGTGGAGGGCGCCGTCTCGAGCGAGGAGGACCTCCACAAGATCCGGATGGTCCGGGAGCGCACGAAGACGCTCGTCTCGTTCGGCGACTGCGCGGTGACCTCCAACGTCCCGGGCATGCGCAATCCCATCGGCGTCGGGCCGCTCCTCGACCGGGCCTACCTCGAGAACGTCACGCTCAACCCGGGGATCCCGTCGGACATCGTGCCGAAGCTCCTGCCGATCTCCACACCCGTCCACCGGGTGGTGAAGGTCGACGTGTTCCTGCCCGGATGCCCGCCGTCCGCCGACCTGATCTTCACCATGCTCGATGACCTCCTGGCCGGCCGCGTCCCCGACGTCGCCGGATCCCGGTTCGGTCGCTGACGGGGGACCCCATGACCCGCACCATCGTCATCGATCCCGTCACCCGCATCGAGGGCCATTCCAAGGTCACGATCCAGCTCGACGACCGCGGCGAGGTCGTCGACGCCCACTTCCACGTCACCCAGTTCCGCGGCTTCGAGCGCATCACGCAGGGCCGCCCGGTCCACGAGATGCCCGCGCTCATGGCACGCATCTGCGGGATCTGCCCCGTCAGCCATCTCGTCGCCTCTGCCAAGGCGGTCGACGACATCCTTGCCGTGGAGCCGCCCCCCACCGGCGCGGACCTGCGGCGGATCGTCAACCTGGGCCAGATCGTCCAGTCGAACGCGCTGTCGTTCTTCCACCTCTCGTCGCCCGACCTCCTGTTCGGGTTCGATGCGGATCCCGCCGTCCGGAACATCCTCGGCGTGGCTCGCCACAGCCCGGAGCTCGCGCGGGACGGGATCGCACTCCGGAAGTGGGGCCAGCAGATCATCGAGTGGCTCGCCGGCAAGCGGATCCACCCCGAGGGGATCGTCCCCGGCGGCATGGCGACCCCGCTCACGGCCGACGTGCGCGACCGGATCCTCGCCGGCGTCCCCGAGGCGATCGCCGCGGTCGAGCGCGCCATCGCCTGGTTCAAGTCGGACATGCTGCGCTGGGAGGACGAGGCCGCCACGTTCGGCAACTTCCGCTCGGCGTTCATGGGCCTCGTGGACCGCGACGGCAACGTCGATCACTACGGCGGCTGGCTCCGGGTCGTGGACGCCGACGGCAAGTACCTCGCGGACAAGCTCGACCCCAGGCTCTTCAACGACTACATCGGCGAGGCGGTCGAACCGTGGTCGTATCTCAAGTCGACCTACTGGAAGCCGATGGGGTACCCGGACGGCATCTACCGGGTAGGCCCGCTGGCCCGCGTCAATGTCGCCGACCGGATGGGGACCCCGCGCGCCGACGAGGAGCTCGAGAAGTTCCGCTGGCGGGTGGGTCGGGTCGCTGGCTCGTCCTTCCACTATCACTACGCGCGCCTCATCGACACCCTCCACTGCGTCGAGAAGATCGAACAGCTCCTCCGGGGTCCGGACATCCTCTCGAAGCACGTCCGGTCCTTCGCCGAGATCAACCGCAACGAGGGCATCGGGGTGTCCGAGGCACCGCGTGGAACGCTCATGCACCACTACAAGGTGGACGACGACGGCATCGTGGAGTGGGTGAACCTCATCATCGCCACCGGACACAACAACATGGCGATGAACCGGAGCGTCCTGCAAGTCGCCCGCTCGCACATCAAGGGCGACACGATCACGGAGCCCATGCTCAACCGGGTCGAGGCGGTCATCCGCTGCTATGACCCGTGCCTGAGCTGTTCCACGCACGCCCTCGGCGAGATGGCCCTGCGGATCCAGCTCCTCGGACCCGACGGAACCGTCCTCCACGAGCTCGCCCGGTGACGGGTGCCGACGCCGGGCGAGAGGCGTCGGCGACGGCCGACACGGCCGACGCGACCGTCGGTGACGCCCCCGCCGACGGGGCAGCCGGGGGCGCTTTCGCCGACGCGGCCGCCGGAGGTGCCCCCGCCGAAGGCGTCCTCGTGGTCGGCTACGGCAACGCGCTGCGCGGCGACGACGGCCTGGGCTCGCACATCGCCGCGCGCCTCGTCGAGGATCCGCGGTTCGCCGGAGCCACGGTGGTCGCCGCTCACCAGCTGACCCCGGAGCTGGCGATCGACGTGAGCGCGGCCTCGCTCGTCATCCTCGTCGACGCGAGCAGCGGCGACAGGGCCGGCGCCATCGTGACGAGCCGCGTGGACCCGGCGTCCGCGGGCGGATCGGCATCGTCCCACCACCTCGATCCGGCCGGGCTCGTCACGCTTGCGCGCGACCTGTACGGCGCGGCGCCGGCCGTCTTCGTGGTGAGCGTGGGCGCGGCCTCGTTCGACCTCGGGGATCGCCTGTCGCCCGCGGTCGAGCGGGCTCTCCCGGACGCGGTCGAGGTCATCGCGGGGATCGTCGGGGGGCACCGCGATGCATGAGGTCTCGCTCGTCGCCGAGCTCGTCGAAGCCGTGGAGCTCCGCGCCGACGGCCGGCCGGTGAGCCTCGTCCGGGTCCGCCACGCCACCACCATCCCGGAGGACGTGCTCCGCCAGGCCTTCGACATGCTCACCGAGGGCGGCCCGCTCGCCGCGGTCGCGCTCGAGTCGGAGCCGTTCGATGTCCGGCTGCGGTGCGCCTGCGGCTTCGACGGCCCCCTGGGTCACGACGACCTGGTCGGCGCGTCGATGGCGGTCTGCCCGTCCTGCGGCGAGCTCTCGCAGGTCCCCGCCACGGCCGAGATCGAGCTCATCGAGGTGCGCCTCGCCACCTGAGATCTCCGCGGTTGGACGGCGGACGCCGATCCCGCGGATGGCGCCGACGGAGACCGCGGCGATCGGGACTCCGGACGGCCTCGTGCAGGCCGGGCGCTATCCTGCCTCGACGGCGCGCTCCGGCCCGGGGAACGCTGCCGGACCTCCGCCTGAGGCGGCCCGCCGGCGCGGACATATCGGCGCTCGATCGCGAACGTGGGGAGGCGCGCATGAAGGTCCTGTTCGTCGGCGGCACGGGCGTGATCAGCAGTGCCTGCACCCGCCTGGCCGTGGAGCGCGGCCTGGAGCTCTTCCTCCTGAAGCGCGGCAGCCATCCCGATCGCGCCGACGGTTCGCGGCTGCTCGTCGCCGCCGGCGCGGAGGCGCGCATCGTCCACATCGCGTCGGGCTTCATCGTGGCCTGCCGGAGATGGGCGGCACGCTGCTCGGCGACAAGTCGGCGAGCGCCGTCTTCGACACGACGAAGCTGAAGCGTCTGGTGCCCGACTTCCGCACCGAGACGCTGTTCGCGGAGGGGATCCGGCGGACCGTCGCATGGTTCGATGCGGACCCGGCCCGCCGCGCGGTGGACGCGGCGACGGACGCCCGGTGGGATCGCCTGGTCGCCGCCTACGAGCGAGGCCTCGCGCACGCGCTCACGGCGTTCGCGACGCCGGCGGCCGATCCCCGGCCGGCGGGTCCGGCCACCCTCCGCCAGCCGACCCCCACGGGGCCGGTGCCCTCGCGCGCGGGGCCCGCGGGCGTGCCGTCCGATCGGGATCCTGTCGCGTACCACCTCGTGCCGGCGGCGGCATGGGCGGGCGCACCATCGGGTGAGCCATTCCGCCCGACTTCGCTCCAGGCGGAGGGTTTCGTCCACCTCACGCACCGGATGACCGACCTGGTGGACGTGGCCAACGACCTGTACCGGCACGAGGCGGGCCCCCACGTGGTCCTCACGGTCGTGCTCGGCCGCCTGAGCGCGCCGTGGAGGTACGACGGCGACGAGCGGTTCCCGCACGTGTACGGTCCGCTCGACCGCGCGGCCGTCACCGCGGTCCGGCCGATC
>CAIYQJ010000426.1 GCA_903928275.1 uncultured Chloroflexota bacterium | reverse complement strand
GGCAAGGGCGACAGCGACGTGATCGAGGAGGCGCTCCGGGGCGACCTCGGGCTCGACCTCCTCGAACGGCTCTGGGCAGCGAACGGACTCGATGAGGACGAGGCGCTCGCGCTGGCCGTCGAGGCCCAGCTCCGCGCCCGCGAGCCCTGACGGCGTCGTGCACCCGGACCATCGGGGCGGCCCCCCGGCCGTTGCCTTCGCGGCGAAGAGCGCGACGATCGGTGACGCCGGTGCCTACGGTGCGCGTCGCTCCTCGAGGGTGATGGTGATGCCGAGGCCCGGCCCTGAGGGCGCGGCGGCCACAGTCACCTGGCCGGCGAAGGGTCCGACGGTGTACGGGTAGTACGCGACGGTCATCCCTCGCCCGTCCCCGGACGAGCTCATCGTGCCGAACGCGATCTGGCGCTCCAGGACGATCGTCAGGTCGGTGAAGAACGCCGCCCGCCTGGCCGCGTCGATCGGGCACCAGGCCATCCAGACCCGGACGAGCGTGCGGCTCGGCCGGCGGACCGGGAACCCGGGGACCGACCAGACGCGGGTCGCGCATCCGGCACCGCCGGAGACCCCGGCGATGGCGTCCTGCGGCCGGAACGTCCGGACGAACTCGCTCGTGTCCTGTCCGCCGGAGACCGGCGACTCGGGCGGGACGGGAGATGCCGACGGGCTCTCCGACGAGGGGGCCGGCGACCAGGTGGGCGAAGGTCCCACGGGCGCCGGGCCGGGTCCGAGCCGCGCGCCCGCGACGAACGCCAGGAGGCCGACGACGAGCGCCACGACGAGGACGCGCGGGAAACGCGGGAGCCCACCACCGGGGGTCACCGGCACGATGGGCGCGATCTCGGGTTCCCTCTGGTCGTCCGGCCTGCCCGGCCCGCTGGCTCCCACGTCCACCCGTCTCCCGATCCTCGTCCCGGCGTCCCGGCGTCCCGGCGTCCCGGCGTCCCGGCGTCCCGGGCGACTCCTCGCGCTCAGGATGGCGCGAGGCGCATCGACCCGGCAAGGGTAGGCGCCTCCCGGACGACCTGGGACCCGAGGTCGCCCGAGAGCGGGGTGGGCTGAGTCGCCGCGCATCGCGCCGGCCGCCACGGTGCCGGCGCGACGACGAGATCGTCGCCGGGCATCGAGATGGCCACGAAACTCGCGAGTCATCAGGCGCCCGGCTCGTCGCTGCCCGCATCCAATCCGCCGGGACCGCAGCCGCGATAGAGGGGTGTCAACCCAACACCGACAGGGAGAACACACCGGAATGAAGCGTCTCGCAGTCCTCCTCGGCGTCACGGCCCTCACCCTCGCCGTCGTCCCGTCCGTCTTCGCCGCGTCGCCCGCGCCGACGCAGTCGATCGTCCAGATCGCCACGGCGAACGGCAGCTTCAAGACCCTGCTCGCCGCCGTCGGCTGTGCCGACCCCGCGGTCGGCGCTGCCCTCACCGGCAAGGGCCCGCTCACCGTCTTCGCCCCGACCGATGCCGCCTTCGCGAAGGCCAACCTCACCCCGGCGAACGTCTGCACCGCCCTGCCGAAGGCGACCCTCACGAAGGTCCTCCTCTACCACGTCGTCCCCGGCAGCCTGCCGGCCTCCGCGGTCCTTCCGGCCAAGGGCCAGATCCGCACCCTCAAGACCGTCCTCGGCCAGTCCATCGCCGTCAACCAGGGCGGGACGATCTTCACGACCTCCGGCAACACCGCCGGCATCATGGTCAAGGAGAAGCTCTTCAACATCGCCGCGACGAACGGCATGATCCACGTGGTCGACGCCGTCCTCATGCCCGCGCTCTAGGCGCGACGCCCGGTGGCCCCGTCGGCCACCGTCCAACACGCGGAGAGGCCGGCCCACGGTGGGCCGGCCTCTCCGCATCTGTCGACTGATCCGCACCTGTCGACAGACCGAAGGCGGGCGGGCCGAACGATCGGCCGCCGCCGGGCTCCAGTGGCCGCCCGGCGCCGGACGCGGGGCGGCGCGGCGGGATCAGCCCACCAAGTGGATCTCCGGCTCCCGTCGCGCCACGGGCGGCGGCACGGCGTTCGGGTGGCCCACGATGATCGGGGCGACCGACACCCACGCCGGCGAGAGGCCGAGTGCGTCCTTCCCCTCCGGCGTGTTGAGGTAGCCCTGCGCGAGGCCGATCCAGCAGGTACCGAGGCCGGCCGCGTGCGCGGCGAGCATGAGGTTCTCGGCGGCGAGAGAGCAGTCCGCGACGGCCCACGGCCCGTCGGCGATCGCCGAGATCACGATGAGCACCGGGGCGGCATAGAGGATGTGGAAGTCCGGGTCGGCGAGCCCGGAACGGTCGCGGTCGGACCGGGAGCCGGCGGGCATCGCCGCGAGAAGGTGGGCCTTCGCGGCGTCGGAGATCCGCCGGAGGAGGTCCTGGTCGCGCACCACGGTGAACGTCCACGGCTGGGCGTTCGTGGCGCTCGGCGCCTGCACGGCCGCGTCGATGAGCCGGCGGATGGTCTCCTCGTCCACCGGCTGCGGCGTGTAGTCGCGCACGGCGCGCCGGCCGCGGATCGCCTCGTCGAGGTCCATCGTCGCGAT
>CAIYQJ010000425.1 GCA_903928275.1 uncultured Chloroflexota bacterium | reverse complement strand
CGGCGCTCGAGTCGGCAGCCTCCTCGGCCGGCGCGGCGGAGAACTCATCGGCGGCGGCGGCGTCGGCGAAAGAGTCGGCAGCCTCCTCGGCCGGCGCGGAGGCGGCAAGCGGGACCTCGACGACGAGCGTCGGCAGAGCGGTGGTGTCGCCGCCCTCCGGAGCCTCCCAGTCATCGCCGGCCCGACCGACCGTGGCCACCTGGACGTCGTCGGCCCCGACGCCGACGAGGAGGCTCTCGGGCTCGGCCATCAGCGGTACCGCGTCGACCTCGCCGGGCGGCTCCCCTGTGGCGATGATGCTGATGGGCGGCTCCGCCATGATCGGGACCGTGTATCGCTGCGCTTCGATCGCAGCGCCCGCGTGCGATCCGCTGGGCCAGTCCCCGCGATCGAGGGCGACGCCGTCGACCGTATGGTGGTCGGGCAGCGGCCTCTCCAGGTCCGTCTCGGCCACGGATCCTGCGCCGGTCGTCGGGGACTCGGTGGACCTGGCGCCGTCAGAACTCGTCAGGCGGGCCACGCGATCCGCGATCCGCGCCTGCAGGAGCTCGAGCTCGTCCGGATCGAGCTCGATCGCGTCGGTCTTCAGCCTGGGTCGCAGGATCTCCCGCATCTTGGCCATGGCCCTGTCGCCTCGCTCCCGGTCACGTCGGTGGGCCGGTCCGCGGTCGCCCGGGACCCGGCGACCGCTGGCATCCCCCCGCGGAAGAACTAGCGTACTCCGGACCGGACCATGTTCGCCCACTCCGGACCGTATCGTGCGGTGCAGGAGCGCACCGCGAGCCCCTCGCCCTGCCCGCCGTGACCTGTCTCGCGCGGTGAAGAGTCCGATTCGCCCTTGCCCGCGCCGTCGCGGGCGCCGCATGGTGACGGTCGTGACACCGGGGAGGCCTGCTGGGGGGATGTCGGCAGCGGGTGCGGCGGCGATCGCCGGGCTCGGCTCGCTGTTGTCGGTCGTCGTCATCTACCCACTGAACGTTGCCGTCATCCCGGCGCTCGGCAACCCGGCCGCGCTGCTGGTCACGGTCCCGGCCGAGGACCTCCTGACCGCGATCGGGCTCGCGTATCTCGCCTGGGCAGCCCCGGCGACGCTCGCCACGAAGACGGCCGGTGTTCGTCTCGGCGCCGTGGCAGGCCTGGTCTTCGGCATCGTGGAGACCGCGATCAATGGGTCGGGGATCGAAGGCATCGCCTTCTCGACACCGCTCCACATGGCCGTGTCGGCCCTCATCGGCATCGGTCTCGTGTTCGCGGCGGGACGACGGCGCGCGGGGGGCGTCGACGCGTCGGTCTTCCTCGGTCGGGAGACGGCCTCGTTCGTCATCGTCGCGATCGGCTCTCACTTCGCATACGACGTGCTGGCTCGCGCTCTCGGTGCCGTCGGCGTGCTCGCGGGGCTCGCGCTCGTGGGAGCGGTCCTGGCCGTGATCTACCGCCACCTGCCCGAGGATCTCTCGGGGGTCGTGGTCTCCGACCCGATCTCCCTGCTCTCCGGCGCGCTCGCGCAGGCTTCTGTGCAGGCACGACCGGCAGCGCCGGCCGCCCCGCCAGCGGCATGGCCGACGGCCCCGACGACGATGGCCGCGCCCACCGCCGCGATGGCGGCGCCTGCCCCTCGGTACTGTTCAGCCTGTGGCACCCCGCTGACGACCGGGTACGCGTTCTGCCCGGGTTGCGGCGGGCGCATCGCTAGCGAGGCGACACGATGACGGAGCAACGCTTCTGCCCGCAGTGCGGTGCGCAGCGCTCGCCCGGCGCGGGGTTCTGTGCCTTCTGCGGGCTCGCCGTGGCACCTCCCGGGGCGACCGTGTCCCCCGTGCCGCCGGCCCCTGCGGCTGCGCCAGCCCCGGCCCCGCCCCCGGCTACCCCGGGCCCGGTCGCCTGGGCGACGCCACCCGTTGCGCCTGTCACACCTGCTGCGCCGATACGGCCTCCCGTCGCCACGCCGGCGCAGCCCGCGATCGTGTGGGCGGCGCCACCACCAGAGGTGACGGGCGACATCGGGCCGAGCCGCGTCACGGAGCGGCCGCTCGGCGTGACCGTGCTCGCGATCCTCGCCGCTGTCGGCGGCGCCCTCGGTGTCCTCGGCGGCCTCCAGCTCACCGGGCTGGGCGGGTCCTGGGGGATGTGGGGTCTCATCCTGCTCGTCGTGTCCATCGGCGACCTCGCCGTCGCCTGGGGATGCTGGATGCTCCGCCCGTGGGCGTGGACGCTCGGGGTCGCGATCGTCGCGGTCCAGTTCGGCCTGGCGCTGCTCAACCTGGTCGGCGGCGCGGCGGTCAACGGGATCATCTCCATCGTCGTGAACGGCGCGGTCCTGTACTACCTCGACACGCCCGACGTCCGTCGCGTCTTCGGTCGCGGTCCCTCCACGCTCGGCGCGCGATCGTTCCGGACCGTGGGGGGAGCACCGGTCGCACCCGTAGCGCCGCTGTCACGTACGGCGGCAGCCGCCACGCCCGCAGCCCCACCGACGGCCTGGGCCACGCCGCCAGCCGCCCCGCCCGTAGTCCTACCGACGGCCTGGGCCACGCCGGCAGCGGCCCCGCCCGCGGTCCCGTCAGCCGCCGAGCCATCCGTCCCGGCGGCCGCGGCGCCGTTGGCTGCCCCAGCCGCCGCGCGGTTCTGCCCGGCGTGCGGCGCCCCGACCGTCCCGGGCCACGCGTTCTGCCCCCGATGCGGCACGCGGCTCCCGACCGCGGCGGCGTGACGTTCGGCTCGACGCCCACCAGCCGCGAACGAAGAAGAGGCCGCCCGCCGAAGCGAGCGGCCTCTTCGCGTGCCAGCCGGGGACCGGCCCTCGGTTACTTCGCCGCGTCGGCGACCCGGTCCGTGTCGATGACGAGCTCGGAGAGCGTGCCGGTCATCGGCGCGGTGAGGTCGATGCCGTGGACGTCCTTCACCTTCCCCAGGAACCACGTGGTGAAGGGATCGGTGGTGTGCATCATCTGGCCGAACGACCGCCCGGGGTCGTCCCCTTCGAGCGTCACGATCACCTCGTCGCCCATCGGGGTCGACTGGAGGTAGGTGCGCTCGCGGACGCCGGCACTCCGGCGGGAAGCGTTGAACTCCTCGCGACGGGAGCCGTTGAGCTCCGCCATGAAGGCGCGCCACTCGGCGGTCTTGCCGGGCAGGATCGGGAACGCCACTGCCATCGTAGCCATGGGAACCTCCTGGGCACATGCGGCCCCTCGGCGGAGGGTCGGACTCGCCATTGGCCCTGCGCGACGGTCTTGGCGACCGTATGGGGACGCCGCGCCGGTGGGAGCCCGAGGACCCCCTGCCTCCGTTCCGCCGCCGGGAGTATGCACGGCGGACGGCCGAGCGCATAGCAGGCGGGTCGGCGAGATTCGGGGGGTCGTCAGCGGAGCCCCCACCGCCCTCACACGACGAGATGGCCCGGCCCCGTGCGGGGTCGGGCCATCAGGCTCGGTCAGGCGGCCCGGATGCTCATCGCAGGCGGGTGACCCGGACGGCGCGGGCGGGACCCCACGAGGCCAGGAAGGCGGCGTCGCCCGTAAAGCGATACCGGTAGGCGGCGGTCGCGGTGGCGGTGAACGTGTACGTCGCGATCCCGGTCGGCTGGACGCGACGGGTCGTGATTCTCGTCCAGGTACCGGTCCCGACTCGGCGCCAGACCTCCACCGTGGAGTCGGCGATCAACGACTGGTCGAGCGTGAGGGCGACGCGAGTCCCAGTCGTCACGGTGATGGGCGCCTCGCCCGCGGACGCCGGGGTCGTGCCGATCGTCGTCGGCAGGGTCACGGTGGTCGGCGCGAGTGTCGGCGTGGGGGTCGGGACCGGCGTGGGGGTCGGTGTGGCGCCCGGGGCCGAGGGTCCCTCGCCCGGCGGGACATAGGGCGGCGGCGCCGGGGTCACTGATGGCCTGGGCGGGCTCGGCGGCCATGGCGGGGTCGAGAAGAACGTGAACCGGTCTGCGAACGTCGGAGCCGACGTGCCGTGCGGGGTCGTGACCGTGAGATGGACGGTGCCGAAACCGCCGGGCGAGACCGCGGTGCCCGTCCGTGCGTCGACGATCGTGAACCTCACCGCTGCGATCGCGCCGAAGTGGACCGCCGTCGCACCGGTGAGGTCCGTGCCAGTGAAAGTGACCAGCGTGCCGCCGGCACCCGAACCCGCGGCCGGGCTGACGGAGGTGACGGTGGGGGCGCCGGGCGCCGGGGTCGTGACGTACGTGAACTCGTCGGCGGCCGATGTCGCCGAGGTGCCGGCTGTGGACGCGACAGTGACGTCGACCGTGCCCGTCCCGGTGGGCGAGGTGACGGTGAGCCGGGTCGACGACAGATCGCCGACGAGGGTCGCCGCCGCCGTGCCGAAGCTGACGCCGGTGACGCCCGCGAAGCTCATCCCGGTGATCGTGACGATCGTGTCTCCGGTGGTCGGGCCCGAATCCGGGCTGACGCCGGTCACGGTGGGCACGACCCCGAAGTCCGCCGCGCTGGTGCCGGTGCCGACCGAGGTCGTCACGCCGATCTTGCCGGTGATGGCGCCAGCGGGGACGACCGCGGTGACCTGCGTGGCGGAGACCGAGGTCGGGGTCGCCCAGTCGTGGACGAACTCCACCCTGGTGGCGCCCGCGAAGCCGGTGCCGATGATGGTGACGACCGTGCCCACGGGTCCGACGGCCGGGCTGAAGCTGGAGATCACGGGGCCGGAGGGCGTCGGCGTCTCGACGGTGAAGCTGCCCGCGCTCACGCCGGTCTGGCCCCCCACGGTGACGCTGATCGTGCCGGTCGTGGCGTCGGGGGGCACGATCGCCCTGATCCGCGTGGGCGTGACCTCGTCGAAGAACACTGCCGGGGTGCCGTTGAACGCGACCCCCGTGATGCCGACGAGGTTGAGGCCGTCGATGGTCACGAGCGTTCCCACGGGGCCCGCTGTGGGGCTGAAGCTGCCGATCGTGGGGGCGACGACGAAGTCGGCGGCGCTCGTGTCGGTGCCGCGGGGGGTCGTCACGCTGATCGGGCCGCTGCGGGCGCCGACCGGGACGCTGGCAGTGATATGTGTCCCGTCGGGGTCCACGGTGAAGGACGCCGTGGCGTGGATGAACTCGACGACGGTGGCGCCGGCGAAGCCCGTGCCGGCGATCGTCACGACCGTGCCCACGGGTCCGAGACCGGGGGTGAAGCCGGAGATCACCGGGCCGGAAGGCGTGGCCTCGTAGGCGCCGGAATCGCATGAGGTCGGGGCGTCGGGGCGGGCGACGCCGCGCTGGTCCGTCGCCGGGCACGGTGCCACGCCCGCTACGATCGCGACGCTGCCGGCGAGCAGGGCGATCGTCTCCGTGGGACCGCCGTTGTCGGCGAGCGGGCCGAGCGCGAGGGTCGCGAGGCCGACGCTGTTGTGCGAGCTGCTCCTGGTGAACCCGCAGCTTGCGTCCGTGCCGAAGTTCCCGCCGCGGTCGGTGACGCTGCCGGCGCAGATGCCCGTCCCGGACGACTGGGCGAGGATGGTGTCGAGGACGGTCGCGGTGGCGACGATGGTGCCGCCGGACACGCCTGCACTGTTGCCGACGAACGTGCTGTTGGCGACGCTGGTGTCGGTGCCCTGGAAGTCGAGGATCGCGCCGCCAGAGAACCCGGCGCTGTTGCCGACGAACGTGCTGTTGGTGACGTCGGTGCCGGAGCCCCACAGGTCCTCGTCGAAGATCGCGCCGCCGTTGGCGGCCGCGCCGTTGGCGGTGAAGGTCGTGCCGACGATGGTGACGCCGCCGCTGCGGGCGTAGACGGCGCCTCCGTTGATGGTGCCAGCGCCGTTCCGGTCGAACGTGCTGTCGGTGGCGGTCACGGCGCCAGAGGCGTAGATCGCGCCACCGTCGCCACCGGTCGCCGCGTTCGCGGTGAACGTGCTGTCCGTGACGTCGACGTTCGAGACGCCGGGCTCCCCGATCCTGTAGGCCGCGATCGCCCCGCCGTCGGAGGTGCCCGCGGTGTTGCCGGTGAAGGTGCTGCCGATGACGGTGGCACCCTTCGTGGCGAAGATCGCTCCGCCCCCGCCGACCGGGCCAGTGCCGTTGTCGGTGAAGATGCTGTCCGTGACGTTGGCGATGCCGGCGACGAAGATCGCGCCGCCACCGCCGCCGAGCGGGCCCGTGCTGTTGTTCGTGAACGTGCTGTCCACGACGGTGACGATGCCGCCGCCGAAGATCGCGCCGCCGTAGGCGGTGGACTTCGATGGGGTGCGGCCGTTCCGCAGGGTGAGCCCGGCGAACGTGAGCGCCGTGTTGTCGCCGGCGGCGCTGAAGAGCCGGTGCGCGGAGCCGCCGTCGACGATCGTCGCGGATGCGCCGTCGCCCTCGAAGAACAGGGCGACCTGGGAGACCATGACGGTGGAAGCGAGGACGTACACGCCGGTGCAGACGTGGATCGTGTCGCCGCTGAAGGCCTGTGCCACCGCCGACGCGATGTCCGAGTGCTTCGCGGTGGCGCAGTCCGCTCCCGTGTGGCTCGGATCCCCGTCGGGCGCGACGAACAACGTGGTCGGCGCATCCGCCAGGACCGCGGCGGGCGCCGCCACGAGGCTCGCGAGCAGGGCGATCCCGGCGAGCAGTGCGATCGCTCGCGGGCGAGACGACGTGCGGCGGCGGGTCATGTGGGCCTCCCTCCCTCTACGGCGGCGACGCCTTCGAGCCCGGCGCGATCGATCGCGTCGGGTCCACGGCGCGACGGGAACAGCGGAGCGCGCGATCCTCTCGAACAGTCTGACGACGGCCGCGGCGACCATGACGGGCCGTTATGCCCGTCGCGGACGCCGAGGGACACCGCCCCGGTACTGCATGTGCATGACCGATGCCGTGACGGTCGGGCGCCGACCCCGGTACCACGTGGACCTTGCCGCCCGGCGGGCCGGCGGCCCATCCTCGCGCCGACGCGTCCCGGCAGATCTATCGAGCGCGCGCGAGGTGATGTCAT
>CAIYQJ010000424.1 GCA_903928275.1 uncultured Chloroflexota bacterium | reverse complement strand
GGTCGACCGGGCCCGCGCCGACCGCCGCGTGGTGCCTCAGAAGGCGACGAACGGACGCGGGAGAGTGGAGAGTCCGCCGGCCCCGCCGGGCGCCGACGGTGACAGCTCCACGGATCCCACCAGCGAGGGCGCCCGCGCCGGCCACACCCACGGCGTCGGCGAGGGGGAAGGCCACGGCTCCGGCGAGGCGGAGACCGACGGCCAGGGCGTGTCCGTGGGGTACGGCCCCGGCGTTCCGCCCGGGCTGGCGGAGGGCGTCGGCGTCGGAGAGGGGGTCGGGCTGGGCGTGGGCTTCGGCGTGGGCTTCGGCGTGGGCTTCGGCGTGGGCTTCGGCTTCGGCGCCGTCGTCGGCCACGGTGCGGCGGCCGCCCCGAGGAGCTGCGGGATCGTGACGAACGTGAACCCGCGGGCCCTGTAGCTGCGGATGATGTCCCGCAGGGCGTTCGCCGTGACCATGGGACCCGCGTGGAGCAGCACGATGGAGCCGTTGGTGCCGGCGGTGCCGCCGCGGAGCACGGACCCGTAGGTGGGTCCCGCCCCGGAGTCACCGGTCGACGCGTCCCACAGGAGCGCCGTGGGGAAGCCCTCCTTGCCGGCGGCGGCGAGCACCCGCGCGTCGTACGCGCCGTAGGGCGGGCGGAACACCCGGAGCATCGGGACGCCGGTGATCTTCTCGATGAGCTCGCGAGCCGCGGCGAGCTCCCACTCGATCGACTGGGTGGGCAGGCTCGTCAGGAACGGGTGCGAGTACGTGTGGTTCCCGATCGGGAACCCCGCCTGCGCCACGCGCCGCCAGAAGGCCTGGTTCCCGCGCACCGTCAGCGCGTACGGGAAGAAGGTGGCGGGGACCTTCTCCGCGAGCAGCGTCTTGAGGATGCTCTCGTCGGCGGCGTGGCCCCAGCCATCGTCGAAGGTCAGGGCGACGACCTTGGCGGCCCGGCTCCCGTGGGAGACGACGCGCGCCGGCGGCGCGGCCGCGGCCGCCACGAGTGACGTCGTCGACAGCGCGGCCAGCGCGATGACCAGTGCGACGAGCATGCGGGCACGATGGGACGACCGGTCGACGATGGGGGACATCAGCGCTCCGAATCCTAGCGCAGATCGGCCCGCGGCTCCTCCTGTACCGTGACGCGCACGATGCGACGATCACCGACAGGCCGGACCCGGAGGCGGCCCACGGCGCGCACGGCCATCGCGGTCATCGCGGCGGCCGGCCTGGGCCTCGCCGCGTTCGCCGCGTGGCCCTGGCCGACGATCGCCGTGCCGGCCCCGGCGGCGGTTCGAGGCCCGGTCGCCCGGGTGGGGGCCGCCCCGGCGGCAGCCCTCGCGACGGCCTCCCCGGCGAGCGACGGCGCGATCGACCTCGGCGCGCTGTTCCACGACAGCCGCGACGGCACGTACCGGACACCGGGGGGCGCCGTGCCGGCCGGGACGCCCGTCACCATCCGGCTCCGCGCCGCCCACGGCGACCTCGCGTCGGCGACCCTGCGCCTCGGCGACGCCGTCGCCGGCAAGGCGCGCCTGCCGATGACGGTGGAAGCGGCGGACATCCCCTGCGGCGAGCCCGCTCCGACCGCGAGCACCACGTGCGACCTCTGGTCGGCGACCGTGACTCCGGCGGCGCCGACGACGCTCGCGTACAGCTTCGAGGTCGCCGACGGCGCTGCCACGGCGTACGTCCTCGACGACGGTCGCCGCGACGGGGGCGCCGGCGCCGCGTCGACATCGGACGGCCCCGCGACCTGGCTGATCACCGCGTACGCCGGGGGCTTCACGCCGATCTCCTGGATGCGCGACGCGGTCGTCTACCAGGTCTTCCCGGATCGCTTCGCGAACGGCGACCCCGCGAACGACCCGTCTCCGAACGCGCCGCGGTACGGCTACCCGACGGACGCGAGCGCGCGGATCGTCCTCCGGCCGTGGGGAGTGCTGCCCGAGCAGCCGGCCGCCGGCCGCGACTACTACGGCGGGGACCTCGAGGGGATCCGGCGCCGGCTGCCCTACCTGGAGGGTCTCGGCGTCACCGTGCTGTACCTCAACCCGGTCTTCACGGCTGCGTCGAACCATCGTTACGACACGCGCGACTACTCGGCGATCGACCCGAGCCTCGGGACGGCCGCCGAGTGGGACCGTCTCGTCAGCGAAGCGCGCGCGGTAGGGATCCGGATCCTGCTCGACGGGGTCTTCAACCATGTCTCGTCGGACTCGCCGTACTTCGACCGCTATGGGCACTTCCCGGCGCTCGGCGCGTGCGAGTCGGTCGCGTCGTCGTACCGCTCCTGGTTCCTCTTCCTCAAGCAGGCGGACGGGCCGTGCGCCGGCCCCGACGGGCCGCACACGATGGGCTACATCGCG
>CAIYQJ010000423.1 GCA_903928275.1 uncultured Chloroflexota bacterium | reverse complement strand
GATCGCGACCGCGACGGCGACGCCGAGGAGCAGGTTCCGGCGCCACGCCACGATCCCGACCGCGAGGAGCACCGCGACGGTCTCGATCCCCACGTGGAGCTGCGGATGCCCGCCGGCGTCGGGCGTGACGAGCACGTTCACGGCCGCGAGCGCGGCGAGGACGGCGGGTCCGACGAGGCGAAGGTAGGCGAGGACCGGGGCAGGCAGCCGCTCGATGCCGGGCGCGAGGATCGGGATCGCGCGGGACGGGTAGGTGACCGCGCCCATGAGGATCGCGAGGAGGACGAGATCGCCCGTCACGGCGCGACCCCGATCGCCTCGTCGTGCCCGTCGAGGGACGGCGCATCGTCCGGGATCGTCGCGTCCGAGCCGCGTCGTGGCACCGCGAGGCCGATCGCCGGTCCGATGAGCCCGCCCGCGACGATGCCGATCGACGTCGACGTGAACAGCGCGACGACGACCCCGACGACCGCACCGCCGATCGCGGCCGCGAGCTCGCGCCGGCCGGTGACGACGGCGACCGCGAGTGCCCCCATCGCGGCGGGGAAGACGACATCGAGGCCGAGCGCGGCCGGGTCGGGGACGAGCTGGCCGCCGAGGTAGCCGACCACCGTCGCGGCCTGCCACGGGATCCAGATGAATGCGGCCGCCACCCAGTAGCCGGGGACGTCGGCGCGCCCGATGCGGCCGAAGTGCGCGAGCGAGAGGGCGAAGGACTCGTCCGTGAGTACGTGCGCCATCAGGGCGCGCTCTGGTCGCGGCGTTCGCTGGAGCCACGGCGCGAGCGCCGCCGAGTAGAGGATGTGGCGCGCGTTGAGGAGGAACGTGAGGCCCACGATCGCCAGCCACGGCATCCCCTGGGCGACGAAGCCCACGGCCGCGAACTGCGACGCCCCGGCGAACACGATGAGGCTCATCGCGAGCGCGTCCACGGCGGAGAACCCGGCGCCGCGCGCGGCGAGCCCGTAGACGACGCCGAATGCCGCGGCCGCGACCGACATGCCCACTGCGTCGAGCACGACCCGATGTCGCGACGCCGCGACGGCAGCAGGCGACGACGGCCGGCCAGGGACGGGCGGGGCGGGGACGCGCGAGGTGGGCCCCGTCAGCGGAGCGAGGTCCCGCCGCAGCGGTCGCACACCACGAGGACCGCGCGACGCTCCGCGGCGTACCCGGCCGCATGGACGACGCCGCCGCATCCCGCCTTCCGGCACCGCCACGTCCACCAGCGGTCCGAGCCGTCGAGCGCCACGCTGCCCGACCGCACGGCCCCCTCGAGGTCCCCGTGCGCCGCGAACGCGGCCGCGATCGCGGCCGCGCGCTCCGCCTCGGTCTCGCTCGAGTACGGGTAGTTCTGGGCCACGTTCGACGACACGGGATCCTCCGGGGGTGGCGGTCGGCGGTCGCGACCGCCCCGCCGCGCGAGTATATCGACGCCGAAGAGTCCCAGCGGGGGGGTCAGACAGGGAGCTCACCGAGTGCGCGGAGCCACGCCGCCGTGAGGACCGTGTCCACCTCGGACGGGAGCGTGCCACGCAGCGCGATCGCGCACCCGGCATTCCACGCGGCGACGACCGCGTGCTGCGGGTCGACGGGCGCGAGGGAGTTGCCGATGAGTCGGACGGAGATCTCCGTGAGGCTCGACGCCTGCCGCCGCGGGAACAGCGCCTCGAGGAACGCGACGCCGGCGACGCGGGACCGGTCGGACGTCCCGGCGACGACCTGCGGGTCCACTCCCGACACGGCGATGGCCATGGCCACGACGACGTCGACGAACAGCCGGTCGAGGGAGACCGTCTCCTCCCTCGAGATGCGCGGGCCGGCGACCCACGCGAGGGCGAACCCGCGTGCCAGCTTCTTCGGGTCGCCCCCTTCCGCGACGAGCACGTCTACCGCCTCTCCGAGCGCCACCACCTCCGCCCGCGACAGGCCCCGGATGCGCGCGAGGAACCGCTCGCGCTCCCAGGCCCTGCGCTCCGGCGTCGGCTCCGGCCGCGACTCGGGCGCACTCATCGCCCTGCCGCTCCGCGGTCCGTCACCACGCGGCCGGGAGCCCTTCGCTCCGCGGATCCGTCGCGGCCGCGAGGGTCCCGCCGACGGCCGGGCCGCCATCGACGAGCGCGATCGCGTGGCAGTGCCCCACGATCGATGCGAACAGGTCCGTGACCTCGATCTCGTGGCCGCGGGCCCGGAGGGCGTCGAGCGTCTCACGCCCGACCCGCGGCTCCACGCGGACCACTCGCGGCGGCTCCAGGTGCCCCTCCGACTCCGCGAACCAGCGTGGCATCGACACCGCCGCGTCCGGCCCGAGGCCGCCGTCCACGAGCGCGGAGACGACCTGCGCGTGGATCTGCGGCTGGGCATCGGCGCCCATCGACCCCACGACCACCCAGGGCAGGCCGTCTCGCAGCAGCATGGCCGGCATGAGGGTGTGGAGCGTCCGCTTCCGCGACGCCAGCCGGTTCGCCTGGCCCGGGTCCAGGCTGAAGTAGCTGCCGCGGTCGTGGTAGACGATCCCGGTCGCGGGGTCCACCACCCCCGAGCCGAACCCGAGGTAGTTCGACTCGATGAGGCTCACCGCGTTGCCGTCCCGGTCCACGACCGCGAGGAAGACGGTGCCCCCGCCCCTCGGCAGCCGGGATGGCGCGGGCGGGCGGGCGTGCAGCGGGTCGATCGACGCGGCGAGCTCGCCGACGTGGACGTCCGAGAGGATGGCCTCGACGGGGACCGGTTCCACTTCCGGGTCCGTGAGGAACGCGTCCCGGTCGGCCAGCGCGAGCTTGGCTGCCTCGATCGCGACGTGGGTCCAGTCGGGCCCGGCGCCGCGCCCGGCCGCGAGCGATGCCGGGTCCGGTGGGGCGAAGCGCTCCATGATCCGCAGGATCTCGAGCCCGACGATCCCCGAGCTGTTCGGGGGATGCGTGGCCACCGTGACGCCGCGGTAGGCGGCGGTGAGCGGCTCGCCGAACGTGGTCCGGTGGGCTGCGAGGTCCGCCGCGTCGATCGGCGAGCCGGCCGCCCGCAGCGCGGCGGCCTGCGCGTCCGCGAGGCGGCCCACGTAGAGGTCATCGAAGCCCACGCCGGCGAGCCGCTCGAGGGTCCGGGCGAGCGCGGGGAGCCGCACGCGCTCGCCGGGGCGCCACGGTCGGCCGAGCGGGCGGAAGACGCTCGCCCACGCGGCGCCCCCGGAGCCCACGCCCACGGCGCCGGGTCCCGGGCTGCGAGCCGGCCCCGGCCCCGCCTTGGCGTCCCCGCCGGGGACCACGCCGAACGCGCGGGCGCCGTCCTCGACGGCGGCGATCCACCCGTGCGACGCGGGGAAGCCGCCGGACGCGAGCTCGATCGCCGGCGCGAGGACGGTCTCGAGCGGGAGGCGGCCCCAGCGAGCGTGGGCGTCGCCCCAGCTCGCCGCTGCCCCCGGCACCGTGATCGTGAGGGGCCCGCGCATCGGCATCCGGTCGACGCCGGCCGCGAGCACGGCCTCCAGGTGGCGCGCCGCGCTGTGGCCGGAGCCGTTGACCGCGACCAGCTCTCGCGCCGGCGCGTCCCAGGCCAGCCAGAACGCGTCGCCGCCGATGCCGCACGCGCTGGCCATGACGACGCCGAGCACGGCATTCGTCGCGATCGCCGCGTCAACGGCCGACCCACCCGCGCGCAGGATCCCGAGACCCGCGGCGGTGGCCAGGTGGTGCGGGGCGACGACGGCACCGGAGCCGCCACGCGCGAGCATGGCCGGGACGAGCGGTCGCCCATCGTGGAGCGCCGCGAACGAGCCCGGGTCGAGGTCGCGATCCATGGACCGATCGTACGCGCGCCGGACCCCGGCCGCCCGGCCGCCGGTCGAGCCCGCGGCAAGGTCCCTTCGCATGCTGGCCGACCGCTGCGGCGCCGACCGGTGGCCCCGGCCGCGGCCCGCTAGGCTGCGTCCGTGCAACGCTCGCTCTGGGCCGTCATCGCCGGGACGTTCACGCTCCGATTCAGCACGGGCCTCACGGGCACGATGCTCGTGTACTACCTCGCCGAGCTCCCGTCGCACGGCGGCCCGTCGGTGGACCCCATCATCCTCGGCTTCTACGGCGCGGCATTCTTCGTCACCGAGCTCGTCCTGTCGCCGCCGTTCGGGAGCCTGGGGGATCGGGTCGGCTACCACCGCGTCATGCAGCTCGGGCCCATCTTCGGCTTCGTCGCCGTCATCCTCACCGGTCTGACGACGAACCTGTGGCTCCTCGGCCTCACGCGGGCCCTCGAGGGCGCATCGAGCGCTTCGAGCGTCCCGTCGATCCTCGGCTTCATCGCGATCGCCACCGCCGGTGACGTCGCGCTGCGAGGCAAGGCGGCGGCTCGGTTCGAGGCCGCCACGCTCGCCGGTCTCGGCGCGGGGCTCGTCGTGGCGGGTCCGCTGTGGACGCTCGTCGGTGCGTTCGGGTTCTTCCTCAACGCCGGCGTCTACGTCATCTCGCTGGCCATCTACCGCTTCGGCGTGAAGGACGTCCGTGCCGAGCACGTGGGATCCAGGGAGCACCGTCCGGGGAGCGTCCGGCGCTACGCGGCGCTCCTGCGCGCCTCGCAGGTCTGGCTCCTGGCGCCGACCTGGATCGCGGTCAACGCGGCCATCGGCCTGTGGACGAACCAGTCGCTCTTCCAGCTCATCAAGGAGCCGCCGCCGAAGTTCGCGCACCAGCTGCTCATGGGCAGCCTGACCCCGATCCTCATCAGCGTCGCGTTCATCGTCGCCGGCGTGGTCTTCTTCGGGGGCCTCATCTGGTGGGGGAACCGGTTCAAGACGTATCGCCGGACGACGATCATCGGGCTCGGGATCGCCGGGGGGGCGGGCCTCGTCATCGCTGGCCTCGTCGTCAACCACAGCTACGGCATGTCTCCGATCGTCATCGTCCTGGCCGCGATCGTCGCCGCCGTCGGGCTCTTCGTGCTCTCCGGCGCGACACCGGCGGCGCTCGGCCTGCTCGCGGACATGTCGGAGTCGTTCCCCGAGGACCGCGGCGCGATCATGGGGCTCTACTCGGTCTTCCTCGCGACCGGCCAGATCGCCGGCAGCCTTCTCGGGGGCGTGGCGGCCGACCTCGGCGGCCTCGACGGGATCTTCGTCGCCACCCTGGTCCTGCTGGTGGTCGCCATCCTGCCGCTCTCGCGGCTCCGGGCGTTCGAGCACCGGATCGAGGCGACGCCCGCCACCCCGCCCGCCATCGACCCGGTCGTCTAGGCGCGTCCCCCGGCGCGCGGGGTCGCCGTCCCGGACCGATCGGACCGGTATCATCCCCGCCAGCGCCCGCGCCGCTGCGTCGCCCGGTACCGAGGCGACCTGGCGCGGGGTCGGGCAGGAGGGGACCGTGGGCCGCGTCGCCGTCGTCACCGACTCCGCGTCCGACCTCTCTCTCGCGAGGGCCGCGGGGGCGGGCATCACCGTCGTGCCGCTCCTCGTGCGATTCGGCGAGCGCGAATCCCGGGCCGGCACGGAGATGTCCGCGGACGCCTTCTGGACGGCGATGCTCGCGCCCGGGGCCCCGCTTCCGACCACCGCCGCGGCGAGCGCCGGCGACTTCAAGGTCGCATACGAGCGTGTCTTCGCCGCAGGCGCGGACGCGATCGTCTGCGTGACGGTCGGCGGCAAGCTGTCGGCGACCCTGAAGAGCGCCCGGATCGCGCGGGACATGCTGCCCCATCGTGAGATCCACGTCGTCGACTCGGACTCGGCGTCGGTGGGCGTCGGCATCCTCGCGCTGCTCGCCGCCGAGATGGCCACTTCCGGCTCCGACGCCGCGACGATCGCGGCCGAAGTCCGGAGGCGTGTCCCGCACGTGGAGCTGTTCGTCGCGGTCGACACGCTCGAGTACCTCCGGCGCGGCGGCCGCATCTCCGGGGCGCGCGCGGCCGTGGGGACCATCCTCTCGGTGAAGCCGATCGTCACCGTCCGCGACGGCGAGGTCGTCCAGGCGGAGCGCGTCCGGACGCGCTCGAAGGCGCGGAGCCGCGTTGCCGAGCTCCTGGCGGAGCGCCCGGTCGACCGGATCGGCCTCCTCGACGGCCCCGACGCGGATGTCGCCGGTCTGCGGGCGGACATCCTTCGGCGCCTGCCCGACTTCGACCCGGACGCCGTCATCGTCGAGACGATGGGTCCGTCGATCGGCCCGCACATCGGCCCCGGGTTCGCCGGCGGCGTCGCGCTCCGCACGGGGTGAGTCGGTCGCCCGCTGCGTGGACCGGAACCCAGCGCGCCGTGCGGTACGTGGCGGCTCATGCTCGCCCGGCCCGGAGCCGACATGCCGGTCGGCCCTGCGCCCCCACCCGGACGGCCCTGCCGTCCGGGCGCGGTCGTCCCCATATACTCGGGCATGGAACGCGCCGGCTCCGGCGGACACTGAGGCTCGGCGTGGGTGGCGGCCGTCCCCCCGACGGCCCATAGCCGCTCGCCTCCCGAGGGTGGCGTGAGCGGGGAGGTTCCCACCAGATGACGACCGAGCAGGGCGTCGAGACCCTGAACGCGTGGGCGGTCGCCCAGCGTCAGTTCGATCTCGCGGCCGAGAAGCTGGGGCTGGATCCCGGCATGCGGAAGGTCCTCCGCGAGCCGCGGCGCGAGCTCACCGTGCACTTCCCGGTGCACATGGACGACGGGTCGGTCCAGGTCTTCACCGGCTACCGCGTGCAGCACAACCTGAGCCGCGGCCCGGCCAAGGGCGGGATCCGGTACCACCAGGACGTCAGCCTCGACGAGGTCAAGGCCCTCGCGATGTGGATGACCTGGAAGTGCGCCGTCGTGGGCATCCCGTACGGCGGTGGCAAGGGCGGCGTCATCGTCGACCCCAAGAAGCTCTCGCTGAAGGAGCTGGAGGCGCTCAGCCGCCGGTACTTCACCGAGATCTCCATCCTGATCGGGCCCTTGCGCGACATCCCGGCGCCGGACGTGAACACCACGCCCCAGATCATGTCCTGGTTCATGGACACGTACTCCATGCACGTCGGGTACACGGTCCCGGGCGTCGTCACGGGCAAGCCGATCAGCCTCGGCGGCTCCGAAGGCCGCAACGAGGCGACCGCGCGCGGCTGCGTCTACACGATCGTCGACGCCGCGCCGCGGCTCGACCTCGACCTGAAGAAGGCCACCGTCTCCGTCCAGGGCTTCGGGAACGCCGGCGCGATCGCCGCCCAGCTCATGGTCGCCGAGGGCTCCACGGTCATCGCCGTCAGCGACTCGACGGGCGGCATCTTCAACCAGGACGGGCTCGACCCGGACAAGATCCTCGCCTGGAAGAAGGAACATGGCACGGTCGTCGGGTTCCCCGGCTCCGTGCAGATCTCGAACGCCGAGGTGCTCGAGGTCGACTGCGACGTCCTCATCCCGGCCGCCCTCGAGAACCAGATCACCGAGAGGAATGCCGGCAAGGTGAAGGCGAAGATCGTCGCCGAGGCGGCGAACGGCCCCACGACACCCGGCGCCGACGCCATCCTCTACGAGCGCGGCATCTTCCTCATCCCGGACATCCTCTGCAACGCGGGCGGCGTCACCGTCAGCTACTTCGAGTGGGTCCAGGACCTCAACCGGGACCACTGGAGCGAGGCGATCGTCAACGCGAAGCTCAAGGAGATCATGGACCGCGCGTTCTTCGAGACGGTCGCCATGGCCGACCGCGAGAAGGTGAACATGCGGACCGCTGCGTACCTCCTCGCCGTCAAGCGGGTCGCGGACGCCACCGGGATGCGCGGCCTCTACCCGTAGGTCATCGCTTCATCGCTGCATGCCTGCGGCCGGGTCCCTCGGGGCCCGGCCGCACGTCTCGTCCCGGTCACCGGGGATCCCGCGACGGGCGTGGATCCGCCGGAGGTCGTACGCTGGGTCCCTTGATGCACGATTCCCCCGATCTCCCGCGTCGAGCGTTCCTCTGGCTTGCCGCCGGGGCAGGTCTCGCGGTCGCCGCGGCGGCGCTCGCAGCCTGCGATGCCACGAATCCGTCGGCGGCCGCGACGTCGACCGTGGCGGCCTCCGGCTCGCCGTCGGCGTCACCCGAGGCGTCGCAGCCGACCGGTTCGCCCACCCCGACCGCCTCGGTCCCCGCCCCCACGCCAACGCCGACGCCGGGTCCCACCATCGCGGACGAGAATCGTCACGCGGGGAGTCCGGGATGGGCCCTGGGGCTCGGCTACCGGTCCGCAGTGGAGGTCTTCGCCGCGCCGTCGTCCGTGGAGCCCGGCGAGAAGATCGAGCTGCACGTCTCCTCGCCCGTCCCGTTCGACGTCGAGTGGTATCGCATCGGCTGGTATCACGGCGCGGGCGCACGGCTCGTCCATCGGGACACCGGCCGCCCCGCCGCGCCCGACCACTCGACCGCGGTCCACCGGTCCACGGGCCTCGTGGAAGCGACGTGGCCGGCCAACGTCGCCGCGACGGTGCCCGACACGTGGCGGAGCGGGCTGTACGTCGCGGTCGCGCGGCCCTCGGACGGCACCGCGCCGGGCGCGGTCCCCTTCATCGTGCGCGCGCCATTGCGGTCGGCATCCCCCAACCTCTTCATCTCGGCGCAGGCGACGTGGCAGGCGTACAACGCCTGGGGCGGCAAGAGCCTGTACTCGTACAACTCGACCGGGGAGAAGACGCCGACCGGGACGACGGCGGCGGCGATCGTCAGCTTCGACCGGCCCTACGACGCGGATGGCGGACTGGGCTACCTCCGCAAGTGGGAGGTCCAGTTCATCCGCTGGATGGAACGAACGGGTCGCAACGTCGACTACGCGCTGGACACCGACCTCGAGACGCGACCGGAGGTCCTGGCTCCCCGCCGCTTCGGGGTCCTGGCCGGCCATGCCGAGTACTGGTCGCGGCCGATGCGCGAGTCGATGGAGCGCGCGGTCGCGGCCGGGATGAACGCCGCGTTCTTCAGCGCGAACGAGGTGTACTGGCAGGTGCGCCTCGGTGCCTCGAAGCTCGGCCCGGACCGGCGCATCACCTGCTACAAGTCCTCGAAGCGCGATCCGATGACGGCCACGGCGCCGAAGCTGGCGACGTGCCGCTGGCGGGAGACCCCGGTCCTCGAGCCGGAGGCCGCGTTCCTCGGCGTCATGTACGGCCACGTCGTCCAGCAGCCGGTGGACTGGGTCGTGGCCAACTCAGGCCACTGGATCTACAAGGGCACCGGCCTTCGGAACGGCGATCGCATCGTGTCCCTCATCGGGCAGGAGTACGACTCCTACTTCCCGAAGCTCGCGCCACCCGGCACGGTCGTCATCGCGAAGTCACCGGTCCCGTTCGTCGGGACGGACCCGGACGCCTTCGGCGACGTGAAGAGCCCCGCCATGCAGTCGGCCACCGTGCGCGACCCCGCTGGCGGGGCCGGGGGCATGGTCGCGGTCGGCACGTTCCAGTGGTCGTGGGCACTCGACGCATACGGGCAACACGTGTACAACGGCCGCCGCACGCCGCTGGACCCGCGCGTGGAGCGGATGACGGCCAACGTGTTCGACCGCTTCGGCGCCTGATCCGGCCGCGACGCACCGGCCGGCCGGCGCCCCGACCGCGCGGTGTACCATCGCGGCCATGCTCGATCACGAAGAGAAGTTCCTGTTCAAGGAAGAGATCCTCCACCTCGGCGATTCGATCTCCGACGGGACGGTCCTCGACAACGTGGAGGACCTCCTGACGGACGTCATCACGAGCCCGCGCTTCGACTCCGAGGTCTTCACGCTCGAGCGCTCACTCCAGGTCATGCTCGGCGCGCGAGCCGGCACCACGCTCGTCGGCCTCCTCACGGTGGCCCCGGAGGTCTTCGACGAGGTCGCCGAGGTCCGGATCCCGCCCGAGGTGCACGAGAGGCTCGTCGCGTGGCGCGCGCGGTTCGGCCTCGCGATCGACAACGCGCTCAACTTCCTCAACAACCCCGACGGCATCCAGGGGCATTCGTTCGCGACGCAGGTGGCGCATCTCGAGGATCGCCGGGTCCTGCAGGGCCGTCTCACGCTCGTCCGGTACAACAACGAGCCGCAGTTCTTCGTGGCCGATGCCGCCGTCTTCGTCGCGCTCGCGACCGACATCCTCGACCGGCTCGGGCCGTACCTGGAGCCGGACAGCGTGGAGCCGGAGGCGGTCGCGCGCCTGCACGAGGCCGTCGCGCTCATCGACCGCAAGACCGCCCGGCGCGACTGACGCCCCGGCCCTCGACCCGCTCGCCCCGAGACGACGATGCGCCAGATCTACCTCGCCGCCACGGGCCAGAACCGCGGGAAGACGACGGTCAGCCTCGGACTCCTCGCCGCGCTCATCGGCCGCGGCCTGCCGACGGGCTTCATCAAGCCGGTCGGCCAGCGCTACGCGCTCCTCGACGGCGTGCCGGCGGACGAGGACGCGATCCTCATGAAACAGGTGTTCGGGCTGCCGGACCCGCCCTCGTCGATCAGTCCCGTGCACATCCCGCGAGGGTTCACGAAGTCCTTCATCGGCGGCGAGGTCGTCGAGGACCTCGGGGCCCGCATCCTCGCCGCCTACGCGGCGGTATCCGCGGGGCGTGACGTCCTCCTCGTCGAGGGGACGGGCCATGCCGGGGTCGGGTCCGTGATCGACCTGTCGAACGCGGCGGTGGCGAAGATGCTCGGCGCCCGTGCGCTCATCGTCAGCGAGGCGGGCGTGGGCCGCCCCATCGACGAGATCGTGCTCAACCGGGCGCTCTTCGCCCGCCACGGCGTGGACGTGGTCGGCGCGGTCGTGAACAAGGTCGACCTCGACGCGCACCCGTCGCTCCACGGGATCCTTGAGCAGGGGCTCGCGCGACACGGGATCGAGCTGCTCGGCGTCCTGCCGTACCGACCGATCCTCTCCAACCCGACCCTGTCGGTGCTCATGGAGCAGATGAAGGGCGAGCTCATCCATCCCGGCCCGGACCTCGATCGACCGATCGAGCACGTCTCGATCGCGGCGATGCGCGCCGAGCACGCGATGGAGGCTGCCCACACGGGCGGTCTCGTCATCGTCCCCGGCGACCGCGAGGACGTCATCGGCGCGGCAGCCGCGACGGCCGTCGCGGCCCGGGCCCACGCGAGCGAGAACGGCCTCAACGCGCGCCGCGCCGGGATCGCCGGCCTCGTCCTCACCGGGGGGTACCGGCCGAGCCTGTTCATCGTCGACGAGGTGCGACGGTCGGACCTCTTCTGCTTCTTCCTCGACCTCGAGACGTACGACGCCGCCTCGCGCATCCACGACCTCCTCGTGAAGACGCACACCGCGGACACCGAGAAGATCGAGACGATCAAGGACCTCGTCGCGGACAACCTCGACATCGACCGCATCCTCGAGCGGTTCGCCGAGCCGATCCGGACCTGAGGCCGGGCTCGCGCCTCAGGTCGCGCGCAGCGTCTCGTTGTCGATGAGGCGGACCGAGCCGAGCTCCGCCGCGAGCGAGCAGAGGACGTCGCCGTCGATCGCGCCGGCGACCTCGGCGAGCGTCCCCGCATCCGCGACGCTCACGTAGTCCACCCGCACGCGGGGCTCGGCCGCGAGGACGCCCCGCATCGTCGAGCGGAGGCTGTCCGCGTCGCGCGCCCCCGCGACCCACGCGTCCCGCGCGGCGACGAGCGCACGCCGGAGAACGGGCGCGGCCGCGCGGTCATCTGCCGCCAGGCGCGCGTTGCGCGAGCTGAGCGCCAGGCCGTCGGGGTCGCGCACCGTCGGGCATCCGACGATCTCGACCGCCATCGCGAGGTCCCGCGCCATCCGGCGCACGACGAGGAGCTGCTGCGCGTCCTTCTCCCCGAAGTAGGCGCGCTCGGGGCCGACGAGGTCGATGAGGATCGCGACGACCGTGGCGACGGCGACGAAGTGGCCGGGCCGCGCGGCGCCTTCGAGGAGCCCGGCGATCGGTCCCGGGTGGACGGTCGTCGTTGCGCCCGGGACGTGCACCTCGTCCACGAGCGGCACGAACGCGATGTCGACGCCCTCGCGCCGGCAGAGGTCGAGGTCGGCCGCGTTCGTGCGCGGGTAGGCCGCGAGGTCGCCGGGCCGGTCGAACTGCGTCGGGTTCACGAAGATCGACGCGACCACGATCGCGTTCTCGCTGCGGGCCCGCCGCAGCAGCGAGCCGTGGCCGGCGTGGAGGGCGCCCATCGTGGGCACGAATCCGATGGGCCGTGCTGCCGACGCGAGCGCGGCGCGCAACTCGGCCCGGGTCGCGACGACGCGCGGGCTGTCGATCCCCACCGGTAAGGTCAGAGGTCCCGGTCCAGCGGGATCCCGCCGATGATGCCCGGCTCCCCGTCGGCGGCTCGGTCGAGGGCCGACAGCCCGAGCACGTCCGCAAGGACGGCATCGTCCATCCGGACCGTCTCCGCGTCGCCGGGGAAGGTGCCGGCCTCCACGTCCGCGGCGTACGCCACCAGCGCGTCGCGGGCCGTCTCGCCGAGCGTCGCGTAGCGCCGGACGTGGCGCGGTGGCCGGTCGAGCGAGAGGCCGAGGAGGTCGGTGAGCACCTGGATCTGGCCGTCGCAGCCGGGGCCCGACCCGATCCCGATCGTCGGGATCCGCAGTCGCTGCGTGATCGCCTCCGCGAGCTGCGCCGGGAGGAGCTCGAGGACGATGGCGAAGGCACCGGCCTCCTGGATCGCGAGGGCATCCCCCAGCAGCGACCGCGCCTGCTCGCGGGTCTTGCCCTGCACGCGGAACTTGCCGATCGCGTGGATCGCCTGCGGCGTCAGCCCGATGTGGCCCATGACCGGGACGCCGTTGCGGACGAGCGTCTCGACGACGCGCGCGGTGCGCACGCCTCCCTCGACCTTCACCGCCTGCGCGCCACCCTCCTGCAGGAAGCGACCAGCCGCGCCGAGCGCTCCCGCCTCGTCCGGGTACGTGAGGAACGGCATGTCGCCGACCACGAGAGCGCGGCTGGTCCCGCGGACCACGGCGCGCGTGTGGTGGAGCATCTCGTCGAGCGTGATCCGCACGGTGGTCTCGTAGCCGAGGACCACCTGCGCGAGCGAGTCGCCGACGAGGACGAGCGGGATGCCCGCCGCGTCGGCGAGCCGCGCGGTCGGGTAGTCGTACGCCGTGACGGTCGCCAGGCGCTGCCCGTCGGCATGCATCCGGCCGATGTCGGCGACCGTGAGGCGCGCCGTGCGCGGCGTGGATCCGCTCGCGTCGCCTGTCATCGCGCTCACCGTGGCGCACCTCCGTCACGTCCGCCGGCCGGCGGAGTGCCGCCAGTCTGAGGGCTCGCGTCCCGCTCGTCGAGCAGCGACCGCACCCGGTCGAGGATCCGGTCGGCCACGACCCGCTTCGGCAGCAATGGCCAGGCCTCGCTGCCGCCGTCCGCCGAGACGAGCGTGACCCGGTCCGTGTCCGTCCCGAACCCCGACCCGGGCTCGGACACGTCGTTCGCGACCATCATGTCCACACCCTTGCGGCGGAGCTTCTCCGGCACGCGGTCGAGTGAGCCCGTCTCCGCCGCGAAGCCGACGAGGAGCGGCACCGTGGCGAGGCCGCGCGCCCGCTCGGCGACGGTCGCGAGGACGTCCGGCGTCGCAACGAGGTCGAGCGTCAGGCCGCCGGCGCGCGCGAGCTTCGTGGTCTCGACCGCGCGCGGCCGGAAGTCGGCGACGGCGGCCGCCATGACGAGCGCGTCGAAGCCGGCGCGACCGTCCGCGCCGCCGAGGGCGTCGAGGAGCACCTGGAGCATCGCCGAGGCGGTCTCGGCACGGATGACCCGCAGGCCGCCCGGGAGCGGGACGGAGACGCTGCCCGCGACCAGCGTGACGTCCGCGCCGCGGTCCCTCGCGGCCTCGGCGACGGCGACTCCCATCTTCCCCGTCGACCGGTTGCCGATGAATCGGACGGGGTCGATCGGCTCGCTCGTCCCGCCGGCGGTGACGACGATCCGGCGTCCGAGCAGGTCCGTCTCGCGCACGTCGCCGGTGGTCGGCGGCAGCTCTCCCGGCCCGCCCGCGCGGATCGGCCGACCGGCGACCGCCGCCACGACGGCGTCCACGATCGCCGGGAGCGTCGCGAGCCTGCCCGGGCCGGTCTGGCCGGAGGCGAGCGGGCCCACGTCCGGATCGACGACCACGTAGCCGAACCCGTCGCGCAGGCGGGCCACGTTCGCGCGCGTCGCGGGGTGGCCCCACATCTCGCCGTCCATCGCGGGCGCGACCACGACCGGGGCTGCCGTGGCGAGGCAGGTCGCGGTGACCGTGTCGCTCGCGAGGCCCGATGCCATGGCCGCGAGCCACGCGGCGCTGGCCGGGGCCACGAGCACGGCGTCCGCCGCGTCCGCCACGATGATGTGACCGATCCGCCCGTCCGGGAGCAGGTCGAGGACGTCGGCGTCCACCCGCCGCCGCGACAGCGCCTCCAGCGCGAGCGGCGCGACGAAGCGCGATGCGCCGGTGGAGAGCAGGCACTGGACCTCGGCGCCCTCGGCCCGGAGGAGTCGGAGGAGGTCCACCGCCTTGTACGCCGCGATCGACCCCGTGATGCCGAGGCCGACGAACCGCCCGGCGAGCCTGCCGGTCACTGCCCGCTCCGGTGCGACCCGTCCGCCTCGCGCTCCCCGCCGGTGGTCTCCGCGTGGAAGATCAGCAGGCCGCGAAGCGTGAGGTCGGGATCGATCGCGTCCACGCCCTCGATGCCGGTCGCCCACGGCGCTGCCGAGAGCCCGCCCGTGAGGATCGTCCGGACGTCGCCGGGGGCGATCCCGCTCATGTCCGCGAGCTCGGCGCGGAGCCGCGCGAGGAGGCCGCCGGCGAGCGCCTGGTACCCGAAGATCGTGCCGGACTGCATCGCCGAGGTCGTGTCGCGGCCGATCGCCCGGTCCGGCGCGCGCAGGTCCACCCGGGGGAGCTTCGCCGTCCGCGCCGCGAGGGCCTCGAGGCCGAGCTCGAGACCCGGGGCGATCGCGCCTCCGATGTACGCGCCGTCGGCCGCCACGACGTCGAACGTCGTCGCGGTCCCGAAGTCCACGACGATCGCCGGCGTGCCGTGCAGCCGCGCCGCCGCGAGGGCGTTCACGAGCCGGTCCGGGCCCACCTCGGCCGGCCGGTCCACGCGGACGGCGAGGGGCAGCGTCCCGGCCGTCGCCTCGAGGAGGCCGATGCCGCGGCGATCGGCGACGTCCGCGAGGGCCGTCGAGACCGTGGGGACGACCGAGGCGGCCACGATCGTCGACACGTCCTCGAGCGTCGCGCCGTCGAGCCCGATGAGACCGGCCAGGAGGATCTCGAGCTCGTCGGCGGTCATCGTGCTGCGCGTCGCCGCACGCCGCGTCCGCCGCAGCTCGCCGTGGCGCGCGAGCCCGACCGTCACGTTCGTGTTGCCCACGTCGACGAGCAGGAGCATGGGCACATGGTATCCCCGTGACCCGATGAGGCCCGGGCCGCGACACGAGGCCCGGGCCGCGACACGAGAGCCGGACCGGCCGCCGGTGCGTGGACGGCCCGCCCGCAGGGCCGCGTGTCCGGTACCATCCCCCCGTCCCCGCGTGCGGCATCGCGCAGCGGGATGCCGAGGGAGAGGCCGGCGATGGGCGCGAAGTTCTTCGTCAACAGCGGCATCGTCACCGGGCGCGCGGACATGCACAACCTGCTGCGCCCACTCCAGAAGCAGACCGTCACGTACACGTACCTGCGCGGCCACGAGGTCGTCGCGAGCGGGATCGGCTGGGTCGAGCGGGTGGTCGTGGACGACCCGGAGGTCTCCACGTACTTCACGCCGCTGGTCATCTGCCTGAACGTGGACTCGTTCGAACAGCTCGAGTTCGAGACGCGCTCGGACCAGCTGCTGTCGTACACCCTCGTCCAGGGCGACGAGCGCATCAGGATCGAGTTCGCGGCGCTCGACCGGGCTGCCGGCGAGGACGCGAACCAACAGCTCTTCCTGCCTGAGACCGGATACGTGCAGATGGAGCTCACCGGGCTCGAGCATGACGAGGGCTGACGCGGATGGTGGGTCTCGCGGGGCCGGGAGCGATGGGGACCGGCTCGTGCGGCCCGGGGCGAGGCTCCGCTTTCCGGTACGCTTCCGCGGATGTATGAACGCACCGTGCTGCCCGATGGGCCGCGCGTGATCAGTGCCCGCGTCCCCGGGGCACGCTCGGTCTCGGTCGCCGCGTACGTGCTCGCAGGATCCCGGCACGAGTCGCCGGACCTGGCGGGCGTCGCGCACTTCATGGAGCACCTCACGTTCAAGGGGACCGCGTCCTACCCGACGACGCGCGCGGTATCCGAGGCGATCGAGGAGGTCGGGGGCTCCTGCAACGCGGCGACGGACCGGGAGTCCACCGTGTTCTGGGCCCGCGTCCCGGCGCGCGAGGCCGATCGCGCCTTCCGCGTCGTCGGCGACCTCGTGACACGCCCCCTGCTCCAGGCGGCCGACATCGAGCACGAGAAGGACGTCATCGTCGAGGAGATCCGTTCGTACGTGGACGATCCGGCCGAGTACGCGGGGATCCTCTTCGACCGGGCGATGTTCGGAGAGGGCGCGCTCGGCCGCGAGATCGCCGGCGACGAGACGACCGTCCGCTCGCTCTCGCCGGACGCGATCCGCGACTTCTGGAGCCGGTGCTACGGGCCGTCGCGCATGGTCGTCGCCGCGTCGGGTGACCTCCCGCACGATGAGATCGTCGCGCGCGTCGTCGATGCGTTCGGGACGGGCGGGTCGGAGGTGGCCGCCCCGGATCCCGCGCCGTCGCTCCCGGCCGGCGAGCGGGTCCTCGTGGAGGCACGCCACACGACGCAGGCCCAGCTGTGCCTCGGGGTCCCCGCGCTGCGACGCGACCATCCGGACCAGTGGATCCTCGAGGTGCTCAACGGTGTCCTCGGCGAGGGGATGAGCAGCCGGCTCTTCCTCACGGTCCGGGAGGATCGCGGCCTGGCGTACGACGTCTCTTCGTACCTCGTGGATTACGCGGATGCCGGGGCGCTCATCGTGAGCGCCGGCGTGGACCCCGGGAAGACCCGCGGCACCGTCGCGGCGATCCTCGGCGAGCTCGCCCGGCTGCGCGACGCGGCCGTGCCCGAACCGGAGCTGCGCAAGGTCAAGGCCTACCTGTCCGGACGCCTCGAGCTGCGCCTGGAAGAGGCGCGGCACCTCGCCGCCTGGCTGGGCGGCCAGGAGGCGTTCCACGAGCGGATCCACACGCTGGAGGAGGCCATCGCCGAGATCGAGGCGGTCGACGCCGCATCGATCCTCCGCGTCGCCGGGGAGCTGTTCACCGATGACGGGCTCCGCCTCGCGGTGGTCGCGCCGGCCCGGGCGGGCCGGGGCATCGGCGGGACTCTCGTGATGCCCGGAGGCCCGGCATGACCGACGATCGCGACGCGGCCGGGCCGACCGACGGCGGTCGTCCCACGGCCCTCGTGCTCGCCGGGCTGCACCTGCGCACCGGGGCACTCGCCCTCGCGCGCGTCGAGCTCGAAGCCGCGGCCGGCGACCAGCAGCTCGACGACGCGGCGATCGTGGATCTCGCCGAGGCACGCTGGCGGACCGGCGACACGGTCGGCGCGGGGCAGGCCGCGGCGGCCCACCTCGGATCCGGCGGGGACGACCTCGTCGCCCTCGTCATCGCGGCCGAGGCGGCCGCCATCGCCCGGGGCGGCAGCTCCGACGCGGAGGCGCTCGTCGCGCGCGCGGTCGAGAAGCGGCCGCCGCCGATGTCCGACATCGTGGCGGGGATGCCGCTGGGCGCGCCGTGGCCGGGCGCCATGGACGCGGCCGCCCCGCAGACCGAGCCGCTGCGCGATCTCGGCGGTCTCGTCGACAGCGGCGCCCCCGGACGCGTCGTCGCACCGCTCGTGCCGATCGGGACCGGCCGTGCGATCGCGCGCGCGGTCGGAGGCCCGGTCCCGTCGAGCGCCGAGACCGCGACGGCCGCGGACCCCCAGGCCGCGTTCGCTGCCGGTGCCGATGCGCTCGCCGCCGGCGACCGGGAGGCCGCGGCTCTCCATCTCGGCGTCGCGCTCCGCCTGTCGCCGGCCCTCGCTCCCGCCATCCTGTCCGCCGTGGGCGGGACGCCGGGACCGGCGTTCGACATGCTCCGCGGCGACGCGTTCCGGCTCGTGGGCCACGAGAGCGACGCGCGGCGGGCCTACGCGGCGGTCGGACGGTCGCTGGCGGCGCGCGACGAGGATCAGGACCCGCGCGGCGAGGTCGCACCCGCCGAGCCCGCGACGCCGGCGCCGCCCGGCCGGGACCCCGCGGACCCCGCGACGCCATTCGACCCCGCCCCGCAGGAGGATCCACCGTGATCGAGCGAACCCTCGTCCTCGTGAAGCCCGACGGCGTCCAGCGGCTGCTCGTCGGTCGGATCATCGGCCGGTTCGAGGAGCGTGGCCTGAAGATCGTCGGCCTCAGGCTCGTCGCCGTCGATCGCGGCCTCGCCGAGACGCACTACGCCGTCCACCGGGAGAAGCCGTTCTTCCCGGGCCTCGTGGCCTTCATCACCTCGGGCCCGCTCGTGGCGATGGCTCTCGAGGGGCCGAACGCGATCGGCGTCGTCCGCTCCATGGTGGGCGCCACGCGGCCGCACGAAGCGGCGCCCGGCTCGATCCGCGGCGACCTGGCGCTCGAGACCGCGCAGAACCTCGTGCACGCGTCGGATGGGGCCGAGACGGCTGCCGCAGAGCTGGCCCTGTGGTTCGCGCCGGGCGACCTGGTCGACTACGGGCGCGACGTGGACCGCTGGGTGCTCGCCCCGGCCGACTGACGGCCGTCGGCGACCGGCATCAGGGCGCCCGCGTCGCGGGCGGCGGGGACGCCTGATCGGTCGCCGCGGGACTCACCTGCGGGCCGGATCCGGCGGGGCTCTGGGTCGGCGCGCCCACGCCCGGTCCGGCGCTCGTGCCCGGCGTGCCCGGGGGCCCGGGTGAGACGCCGGGGCTGCCTGGCTGGCCGGATGATGACGGCTGTCCCTGGACGTACGTGTCGGAACCTCCCGTGAGCGGCGCTGGAGCGCGCGCGGCCTCCGCGACACCGAAGCCGCCTGCGGCCGCGACGAGCCCGATGATCGCGAGCAGGAGCGCGAGGCTCGCGGAGACGAGCGAACGGTTCTCCGACCAGAGCGCGCGCGCGACGGCCCCGCGGCCGAGAGCGGCGTTCGACCCTGCCGCCGTCGCCCCGGGGTCGGCGGCAACGGCGGGTCGCCGCCCGCGTCGTGGTCGCTCCGCGCGAGCTTCCTCGGGGCCACCCGACCCCCACGCGTCGCGGCCGGCGACCGCCTCCGTCGCCGGCGCGGAGACCGTCGGCGGCGCAGGCGCTCGGGCGAGGCTCGCGGGCTCGGCGTCGTCGCCCGTGGTGGGGGACAGCCCGGCCCGCTCCAGCGCCTCGCGCGCCCAGAGGCGGGTGATCTCCTTCGGGTCCCGTCGAAGGGCGGAGAGATCCACCGACGCGGATCGTCGCGGATCTGGCGCGGACGCGGCCGCAGGCATGGCAGCGGGCGTGGGCGCGACGGCGTCGGACGCGACCATCGCGGCGGGCGTGAGCATGGCGGCGGGCGTGTCGTCGGCGACCACGCCGTCCGCGTCCGCGGTGGACGTCGCCGGCCGGGCCGCCCCCGCGAGTGGGGTTCGTGCTTCCGTCGTCGGGGCCTCCTGCCCGCCGCCTGCCTCCGGCGCCGCCGTCCGCGACGACTGGGCGCTCGCGTCGCCGGGCGCGACGACCCCATCGCCCTCGATGTCGCCGCTCGCGGCGCTCATGGCAGCTGCGCGGGCCAGCGCAAGGCCGTGGGGCCGGATCCCGGTGTAGGCCGCCACCATGGGCGCCACCGGACCGATCCCCACGCGCGCGAGCCTGCCGTAGTAGAGCAGCGACCCCAGGCCACCCGCGACGGCGAGGATCGCGAGCGGCTCCCCGAGCGCGAGCGACGCGATCCGCGAGCGCACGTCGAAGACGAGCAGGCCGGGGACCCCGACCGTCGCCACGACGATCGCGGCGAGCGCGAGCGCGAGGACGGGCGCCCGGCGGATCCAGCCGGACAGCTCGCCGATGCGACCGGTGCCGAACGTGTCGCGCATCGCCAGGGCCCATCCAGCGAACGCGCTCTTCGTCGCGACGTAGATGAGGAGCCACGACCGGGCTGGCTCCCACGCGGCGACGTCGAAGATCGCCAGCGCGAGCATGACGAAGCCGGCGTCCTGGATCACCGAGTACCCGACGATGTGCTCGATGTCGTCCTGGATCGTCGCCGCGATGATGCCGAGCAGGATGCAGAGGAGCCCCACGGCGACGATGACGAGCCGTTCCGGCTCCAGGGGCAGCGCGGTCGTCGAGATGTTCCAGTCGATCCACACGAGGGCCGCCGCGGCGAAACCGGCCGGTGCCCACGCGAGGAGCAGCGGGAGGGCGGCGCCCGGAGCGGACCCGGTCACGCGCGCCACGCGGGTGTGGAAGGGGATCGCGCCCATCCGGACCGCCACCGCGAGCGCCATCGCGAGGTAGGCGAGCCCCACGATCGTGGGTGAGAGGTGCGCGAGACCGGTCGGCCCCGAGACGAGGGCGGCGGCGACGACCGCGAGCGCCCCGGTGACCGCGACCGCCCGCAGCTCGCGCGCGGCGGCCCGGACGCCGCGCGCGTCCACGGGGGTCGTGATCGCGACGAGGACGCCGGGCAGGCCGGCGGCG
>CAIYQJ010000422.1 GCA_903928275.1 uncultured Chloroflexota bacterium | reverse complement strand
GTACGCGTAGTCGACCGGCGCCGGGAGCGTCGTGGGCGCGGCGGCGGCGACGGCCGACGCACCGACGGCGAGGACGAGCCCGGCCGACGCCGCGGCTGCCACGAGGGACCGGATGCGCATGCTGTCTCCTTCGGATCGTTCGGAGGGGGGGTCGCCACCAAGCCTACGCCGCGGGCGACGTGCTCGCATGTGCGCGCAGTCGCGGAGATGGTCCCGCGAGCCGCGGTCGGCGCGAGCGCAAGCGGCTCGCGATGAGCCGTGGAGGCGAGCCCGTCCGGCGTCAGTCCGCCGGACGTCGTCGCAGGACGTGCCGGTCGAACAGCTGGCGCGTGCGATCCCGGTGCGCGAACGCGATCCCGATGAGGATGAGGAGGACGAAGTTCACCGTCGCGACGCCGGCCGCCACGAGGTACGCGAGCTGCTGGCCCACATCGCCGCCGATCGCGAGGCCCGGGACCGTGGCCCCGAAGAGCCCGAGCTGGAAGTAGGGCGGCTTGGGCGCGAGGTTGGCGCGCGCGAGCCCGGCGGTCACGCCGCTCGCGGTGGTGCCACCGGCGAGGAAGACCGTGGAGCCGCTGACGGCGGCCGCGGTGTCGCGGAGCTGGAGCTCTGCGGGCAGGTTCGACTGCGGGAGCGTCTGCCACCCGCTGATGTCGCCGTTCGCGTCCGGGATCGCCCAGTAGGTCTGGCCGGCAGCGCCCGGGCCGGTGCCGCCCACGAGGTAGAGCGTGCCCGAGTTGCTGAAGCCCGCCGCTCCATCGCGCGGCTCCGGGAGCGTGGACCCGGCGCGGCTCACGGCCCACGAGAGGATCTGTCCGGCCGTGTCCTTCGCGGCGCTCACGTCCCCGCGCAGGACGATCGGAGTGGGACCGTTGGCGTCGCTGCCCGCGTAGATGAACAGGTGCGAGCCCTGGAGGCTCGCGAGCGCGCCGACCCGGGGCTCCGGCATGGCCGCCAGGGGCTTCCACGCGCCGAGGACGCCCTTCGCGTCCAGCGTGGACTTCCACGTGGTCGCGGTGGCACCGGTAGGTCCCTGGCCGCCGACAAGGATCACGCCGTCGCCGGCGGAGACGGTCGAAGCCCACGCCCGCGCCTCCGGCAGCGCCAGCGTGTCCATCGCCTTCCACTCCGCGATCGAGCCGGTCGCCGGATCGGGGGTCCCGGCGAAGACGGTGCTCGTGGGTGCGCCTGCCGCGTCGAAGCCGCCGAGCACGTAGACGGTCCCGGCGACGACCACGACCGCCGCGTGACGGCGCGGGGCCGGGAGCGCCGCCACCGCGACCCACGGCGAGAGGTTGCCTGCTGCCGACTGGATGGGGGCCGCGTACACGGTGGCGACCGCGCCGGTGCCATCGCTCGAGCCGCCGACGTAGAGGAGGTTCGTGCCGGACTGGACGAGCGCGCCGTCCGTGCGTGGCTGCGGGAGCGACAGCTCGGTGGGAGCGGGCTCCCAGGGGAGTGTGGCGCCGACCGGGACGGGGCACGGCAGGTCCCTGTTCGACGCCGGGCACAGGTTGACCGGCGTGACCACGCTCAGGCCGAGGTCGATCGTGGGGAAGATCGTGAAGTAGAGCGCGCGGTCAGGGAGGTAGCCCATGAGGAAGATGATGAGAGTGAACCAGAACAGCGCCTTGATGGCCGCCCAGGACCACCCGTTCGCGTCGAGCAGGCCGAAGAGCGCGCGCCGTCGCGCCACGATGCCTCCCGCTGCGAGCGCCCGCTGCGCCATTCTTCCTCCCGTGTGGCCGCCGACCTCGGCGGCGATCGATCGCGGCGACAGGGACTCGATGCCCCGGCGTCGCGGCTACTTGGCCGTGATCGTCCCCGTCATGTTCGGATGCACCTGGCACAGGAACCCGTACGTGCCGGCCTGGAGGGCCGGGACGTTGTAGGTGGTCGTCGTGACGCCCGTCACGATGTCGCCCTTGAACACCACGTTCCCGGTCGGGGACCCCTCCGCGATCGCGATGTTGTGCGGGATCCCCGCGTCGTTGTTGGTGAACTCGATCTGGAACGGTTGGCCGGCCGGCACGGTGATGTCCGTCTGGTCGAACGCGATGTTCTGCGCCGTGATCTTGATGACGGTGACCGCCGGGGCGCCGCTCGGGGCGGCCGACGGGGCGCCGCTCGGCGACGGAGCCGTCGACGCGCCGGCACTGGCGCTCGGCTTCGCGAAGGCGTCCTTCCAGCACGCGGGCACCGGCGTGGCCGTGGGCGGCTGGACGAAGTTCGGGTCGCGCCAGCCGGAGATCCGCGCCGGCTGGCCGGTGGCCGGGTCGGTGCCGGTGAACGTGAGGTCATTCGGGGCGCGCAGCCACGCGATGATCTCGTTGACCTCCTGGTAGTTGAGCGGGCCCACCGGCTGTGCCCACACGGGCATGAGGCTGTTCGGGTCGCCGCACACATACCGCCCGCCGACCGTGAGGACGTTGAGGATGTACTGCGGATTGAGGTGGGCGAGGAGCTTCATCTGGTCATTGAGGACCGGGCCGATGCCGCCCTGGCCCTGTGAACCGTGGCAGCGAGCGCAGTTCGCCTGGAAGAGGTCGTACCCGCGGGAGACGTCGGTGACGACCTGGTCCTGCTGCGACTTCACGAGCCGGCTGGAGCCCGCTACGCCCGGGAAGCCGAGGTCGTAGAAGTAGTAGCCGATGACGAAGAGCGCGATGAGCGAGACGCCGATGAACGCGACCCACCGGGCGCTCCCGCTCTGGCGGACGATCTGCGAGGCGCGCTCGCTCGACAGCCCGATCCGGTGCGCCGTGGGCGACGACGAGAGCCGGTCGCGCTTGACCGGCTGCAGATCGGGTCGCACGGCAGGAAGGCGCTCCTCCGGGGCCGGACCGGGCGCGTCGCTCATCGGGTCCTTCGGATCTCCGCCGGTGCGCGGCGCGTCATCGGGCATGGCTCAGATGCACCCAGTGGGGCTCTTCGGCGGCTCGAGGCCGGGCTGGCCGATCGAGACCGGGAGAGGGCCGAGGGTGATCTTGCTCGTGTCGAGCGTGAGGACGCCCGCGGCATCCACCAGGAGCGCGAAGCGGTCGAGGCTCCGGGGCGCAGGTCCGAGCTCCTTCACCTTCGTGCCGAGGCGGTCGTAGCGCGACCCGTGGCACGGGCACTCGAACCAGTAGTTCTTCAGGCACGGGTTCGGCTTGCAGCCGAGGTGCGTGCAGCGCTGGTAGAGGCCGCGGACGTTGAGCGCCGACCCGTCGCCGCTGGCGTCCGACCCGGGCGTGAACGCCTGGGTGTTCTGGTCGATGAGGACGATGAACGCCCGCGCGTCCTGGTAGTACGCGGGGAACCCGTCGGCGAACGGGATCGTGGTGTTCGCGGCCTTCACGTCCGAGAACGACCCGATCTTCACCTTGCCGCCGAAGCCGCCGGCCAGGTTCGGCCAGAGGAAGCCGATGGTGCCGGCCCCCACCTCGAGGAGCCACAGCCCCACCGCTGCCCCCAACGAAGTCCGGATGAGCCGGCGCCGGGAGATCCCCTTCACCTGCTCGTGCCGCATCGCCTTGAGCGTCTCCTTCGTGAGCGCCTGGGGCTTGTCCGCGGGTTCGACGTGGTAGTTGCTCATGGACGTCCGGTCACCGGCTCAGAGGCTGAAGTGCATGCCCGTGACCCACGGCAGCGCGAAGGCGTAGCCGGGGCCGCGGAAGAAGATGCCGATGAAGGTGAGGACCAGGCCGAGACCGCAGAAGAGCGTGAACAGGAGGACCGCGGTCTTCCGGTCCGACGGACGCGTCGCGAGGATGTTCCCCCGGTCGATGTACGGGATGAGCGCGGCGCCCACGAGCACGAAGGCGGGCGTGAGCGCGCCCGCCACGGTGGGGTGGAAGTACGCGAGGAGCTCCTGCAGCCCGAGGAAGTACCACGGCGCCTTGGCGACCTCCGGCGTCACGTTCCCGTTCGCCAGCGCCTCCAGGGGCGCGTTCACGAACAGGCCCATGAGCAGGATGAAGACGGACACGAGGACGGCCGCGAGGAACTCGATCGCGAGGAGGTGCGGCCACGTCATGACCGTGTCGTCGGGCTCCTTCTGGACCCGGACGACGGCGTCCTGCTTGACGAGCGCGAGCAGCCGGTAGGGCCGCGCCGACATCGGCACCCGCTGCTTGTCGATCTCCGTCCGCCGTGACGGGTCCACCGGCACCGCGACGCGCCGCTCGGGCGTCGTCTTCGTGTCAGTCATGGGAGCGTGGCCCGGACGGACCGCTGGGGGCGGCCGAGGCGATGGCGCCGGCGAGCACCGGAGCGAGCGCACTTCGGCGTGCGTGAGCGACGGAGCGGAGACGGCAACGCACGCATCGGCCGCTCACAGCGGACCACTGATCCCGCCATCTTTGCGGATGCGCCAGAAGTGGACCGCGAGGAAGATGGCCGCCAGGAGCGGGAACACCATGATGTGGAGGACATAGAACCGCAGGAGCGTGTTCTGGCCGACCTCGAGGCCACCGAGGAGGATGAACTTGCTCGGCGTGTTGAAGAGCGGCGCGTAGCCGGCCATGTTCGTGCCGATCGTGATGGCCCAGTAGGCGATCTGGTCCCACGGGAGCAGGTAGCCCGTGAAGCTGAGCATGATCGTGAGGAAGAGCAGGACGACCCCCACGACCCAGTTGAACTCGCGCGGCGGCTTGTACGCCCCGTGGTAGAAGACCCGCATCATGTGCAGGAACACGAAGAACACCATGAGGTGCGCGGCCCACCGGTGGACGTTCCTCGTGAGGAGCCCGAACGGCACCTCGGTCTGGATCTGGATGATG
>CAIYQJ010000421.1 GCA_903928275.1 uncultured Chloroflexota bacterium | reverse complement strand
TGAACGTCTTCCCCGTTCCCGTCGCTCCGAGCAGCGTCTGGTGGTGAAGGCCGCGGGCGAGCCCGTCCGCGAGCTGCTCGATCGCCGCCGGCTGGTCCCCGGTCGGCGCGAAGTCGGCGACGAGCTGGAAGTCCGGCATCGGTGCTCCGAGACGCTGGCGTGGGGCCGCATCGTACCATGGGAGCGGTCCGAACCGAACGGGCGTTCTGACCGCTCCGCGCGGTGACGACGATCCTCTCGGCAGGGTCCGCCCGGGGCCGTCAGCCCCGCCGGGAGGACCGGCCGCCGCGCTGGGGCGCAGTGCCCGGGTCGTCCCCCGCCGACGGTCCGATAGCGGTGGCGACCTCGTCGCGCGGACCGCAGCCGCGATAGCAGGCGAGGCCGCCGGCCGGGTTCACCGACCCGCACCGGTCGCAGCGCCACGCCGGGTCCGGGGTTCTCCCCCGCGCGGTCCGCCACCGCCGGAGGGCGGCGACAGCCAGGTCGCTCCACCGCTCGCCGGGGCCGTGAGCGTTGCGCTCGATGACGGTGACGACGACCGCCAGGACCGCGATCGCGCCCGCCGCCGCGGCGAAGCCGCCGACCCAGTCGAGCGCTGCGATGCCGCCGACGAGGTCGTCGATCGGGTCCATCGCGGTCAGGCGCGGTCCGCGAGGGCCTCGCGCAGCGCGGCGAGGACGCGGACCCGGGCGGCGTCCGGCGGTCCGTCCGTATCGATCCGCCGCGTGGCGCGCGGGGACAGCCGAACCACGAGGTCCGCCCCCTGCGCGGCGATCCGCCGCTCGGCATCCTCGCGGGTCATGCCTCGGCCCGCGAGGCGGTCGCGCTGCGCCGTCGGTCCGCATGCGACGAGCCAGACCTCGTCGCAGGCGGCGGCGAGGCCGCCCTCCACGAGCCGGATCGCCTCGACGACGACGAACGGCTCGCCCGCGCGCTCTGCCGCGGCGAAGGCCACCTGGATCCGGGCGCGGACGGCGGGGTGGACGATCGCCTCCAGGTCGCGCAGCGCGTCCGCGTCGGCGAAGACGATCGCCGCGAGCGCCGCTCGGTCGAGGGCCCCGTCGGGCGCGAGCACGCCCGGCCCGAACCGCTCTGCGATGGCTGCGACCGCCGGCTCCCCGGGCGCGGTCACCTCCCGCGCGATCGCGTCCGCGTCGATCGCCGTGCCGCCGGCACCGACGAGCCACTTCGTGACCGTGGACTTCCCGCATCCGATGGGGCCGGTGAGCCCGATACGCATGGGTCGTGTCGCGGACCCGGCCGCGTCGTCGGCCGTGCCGTCCCCGGCCGGTCCGCGGCCCTCGCCGGCCCCGCGCGGCGTCGTCACGGCGCCCCCTCCTCGACGACGAGCCACGCTTCCTCGGCCGACGCGAGCGCCGCTACGACCTCGACGAGCTCGCTCGTCACCCTGCGGAGCTCGACGAAGTTGCCCTGGACCTCCGGGTCGGCGAGCGCTCCCTCGAGCGCCGACCGCCGCGCTTCGAGCCGCTCGATGTCGGCATCGACCGCGACCTTCCGGCGCCGGTAGGCCTCCTTCGACAACCGGGGCCCGGCAGGCCTCCCCTCGATCCCCGGTGGCTGCGCCGGATCCGCCACGGTGTGGTCCGACGGGTCTACGGTCGCGGTCACGGCCGCGACCCGCTCGGCCGACCGGGCGGTGCGGCCACGTCCGCCTGCCACCGCGGCGACGGCCGACGCGGGCGTGCCCCGACGGCCGACCGTCGCGGCGCCGCGCTCGACGGACCCGGCGGCGACGCCCCCGCCGTGCAGCCGGCGCGCCTCCCGCTCTGCCGCGGAGGGCGTCGTCCAGCCCTCCGCGACGGCCGTGCGCCACGCGCGGTATCCGCCCTCGAACGCCACGACGAGCCCGTCGTCCACGACCCAGAGGCGCTCGCAGACGATCTCGAGCAGGCGCCGGTCATGGCTCACGAGCAGCACCGTCGCGGCCGTCTCCTGCAGGAACGCTTCGAGCGCCTCGCGCGCCGGGATGTCCAGGTGGTTCGTGGGCTCGTCGAGCAGCAGCAGGTTCGAGGGCAGGACGCCGAGGAGCGCCAACTCCAGTCGCGATCGCTCGCCGCCCGACAGCGCGTCGACCGGCTTGAGCACGTCGTCGCCGCGGAACAGGAACCGGGCGAGGTAGCCGCGGGCCTCGCCCGCCGGCAGGGGCACCTCGGCGAGCAGCGCGTCGAGCACGGTGGCGCCCGGGATGGACGCCGACCGCAGCTGGGCGAGGTAGCCCAGGGCCGCCCCCTTGCCGATGGCGAGACGGCCGTCCAGGGGCGGGATCTCGCCGGAGATCGTCTTGAGGAGCGTCGTCTTGCCGGCTCCGTTGGGGCCGACGATCCCGATCCGATCGCCCCGACGCGCCTCGAGGAACGGGACTCGCGCGACGACGACGGACCCGCCATCCACCATCCGGCCGACGACGGCACCGTCAGCGCGGACGACGACCTCGGCGGAGCGGGTGGGCCCGCCGCCGAGGAACGCCCGGTCCGACAGCTTGAGCGACGGGCCGGACCGCGGGGCCCCGATGCGGTCGAGCTTCTCGAGGCGCGCCTCGTGCTCGTGCATCTTCCCGTGCTTGCGCTGGCTCCGGTACTTCTGGACGAGATCCTGCTCCTTCGCGATCTCCGCGTCGCGCGCGTCCGCCTCCCGGACCAGCCGCGCGTCACGCTCCACGCGCTGGCGGGCGAAGGCCGCGTAGTTCCCGCGGAAGACCGCGAGACGCCGATCGCGGAGCTCCCAGATCCGCGAGACCGTGCCGTCGAGGAAGGCCCGGTCGTGCGAGGCGACGACAAGGCCGCCGTGCCGGCGCCGGAGCGCCTCCTCCAGCCATTCGAGCGCCGCGAGGTCCAGGTGGTTCGTCGGCTCGTCGAGCAGGAGCAGCTCCGGGTCCGCGATGAGGAGCCGCGCGAGGGCCGCGCGGGTCTGCTCGCCGCCGGAGAGCGCCGTCGGCGCCCGGAGCCAGGCCTCGCGCTCGAACCCCAGGCCGGTGAGGGTCGCGTCCACCCGCTGGTCGAGCGTGTAGCCCCCGTGCGCCTCGAACCGGTGTTGCAGGTCGGCGTATCGCGGCTCCATCGTCCGGTGGGCCTGCTCGAGCTCGGAGAGCTCCGCCTCCACGCGCTCCAGGTCGCCCGCACCCCGCCGCACCGCCGTGCGGAGGTCCGGCGCCGAGGCGAAGCTCGCGTCGAGGTTCGCCTCCTGGCGAAGGAAGCCCACCGACAGCGCCCGCTTGCGCGTGACCTCGCCGCGGTCGGGCTCGTCGAGGCCCGCGATGATCCGGAGGAGCGTCGTCTTCCCGGCGCCGTTGGGCCCGACGAGGCCCACGCGCTCGCCGGCGGCGATCGCGACGTCGAGCCGGTCGAGGATGACGAAGGTGCCGATCTCCCGGACGACCCCGCTCAGGCGGACGAGCGACACGGCTCAGGCGCCTCGCTCGGGTGCGCGGGTGCTCCGCTCGGGTGCGCCGGCGCCGGCGGCGCCCGACGAGGTGT
>CAIYQJ010000420.1 GCA_903928275.1 uncultured Chloroflexota bacterium | reverse complement strand
GGCAGGTCATCTCACCAGTTGGGGGACACGTACCCGATCCAGGTGCCCCAGTTGAGCAAGGCCGAGCGCGTCTTCGGCGTCACGTACTCCGACGCGAAGTAGATGTTCCCTCGCTCGTCCGTGGCGGTGGCCGAGTAGTCGCCCCACCGCTCCGTTCCCGGCCAACCGCCGGGTGCGTAGTACTCGGGATAGCCGGAGAACCCGTCGGCCGGTCCCGCGCCGCTCGTCGCGACCCGGATCGTCCGCGTCCCCGACCTCATGTCCAGCGGAGCCCACCCGACGCTCGGGTATCGGTCAGGGCCGGCCATGGTCATGGTCAGGACGGCGCTCGACCCGCTCACGCCGATGGCCGGGAAGAACAGGTTCGTGTTCGCGGCTCCAAGGTATCCCTGCGCCCTGACGCTCGCGAACAGCGGCCGACCGCGATCGGGCCGGCCGAAGTCGGGGCCACCCCGCCAGGGGTTGGGCCCGCCGGAGACCGAGACGGCCCACCAGGCGATGCCCGTGGTGAGGCCGTTGGAGCCGGCGACCTGCATGACGGTGGTAGCGGCGCCCCACAGGACGCCGTCCGCGTAGACCACGTTGTGCATGCGGTCGTCGTTGGTGGAGAGCAGCGGCAGGGGCTCGCCGAGCGAGGTGCCGAGCGGGTAGGCCCCCGCCTTCTGGACGGACCCGCCGAGCGGCACGTTCGGGTACGCCTGGCACTCACATGCGTACGTCTGCGTCGTGAGCTGGACGCGCTGAGCGTTCGACGCCGACTGGTGGGCCAGCCCGGCGGTGTTGCCGATCGACCAGACGTCGACCACGTTGTCCCGCGACCCGTCCATGTCGCGGGTCGCCATGAAGTACTGCGTGCCGTTCGACGCCGGATCGTATGCGCCTCTCGGTGCGCTGGCCGGCTCGAGCGTGAAGCCGAGCGGGACGCCGTTCTGGTAGCCGAGCGCCCATCCCTGGCCGAGATCGGCGACGTCCCCGCTGATCGCGGACGCCTTGGAGATCCCGAGGATCGTCACGCCGGCGAAGGGCGTGTCGGTGGGGTTGCCGAAGTCGAACTCGTTGGTCGTGATCCAGACCCCGTTCCGGTCCAGGCCGAGCTGCGGGTAGTCCGGGAAGCACTGGTACTGGCAGTCGGCGAGGTGCCCGTCGCCGAAATCGGCGATCTGGTAGACGGCCCACGGGCGCGTGGGGTCCGACGTGTTGCTCACCGCGAGGACCGTGTAGTACGTGCCGTTCGCGTAGTCCTGCACGTAGCTGGAGAAGAAGAACCGCCGCGTGGCGGGGTCGTACACGCAGCGGGGGTCGCCCACGCTGGGGCCGCCGGCGAGCTCGTTCGGGTAGCCGAGGAAGTAGTTCGTGGGCGTGACGCCCGTGAGCGGCTGCCCGGACGTCCCGAAGACCTGGACGGCGCCGTTGACGGCCTCGACGACGAAGCCGCCGCCGACGCACAGGCCCTGGTCGGGAGGTTCGACGGAGTAGCTCCAGCGCGCGCCGTCGGGGGATGCGTAGCGCATCTCGGCGCCGGAGACGGCGTCCCAGCCCCTGGCCCGGCTGTACGGCGTGATCGCCGTGGGGCTGGTGACCGGCAGCGACGGCACGACCGGCACGGTCAGCATCATCGCGCTGGGGCTGGCCTGGGCGCCGGCCTTGGGGCCCTCGGCCTCCTTCTCGTTCGGCCGCGTCTCGATCGCGGCCCGGACAGGGTCGATCGTCACGGTGCCGACCGGGGCCAGGGTCGTCGAGCTCGTGATCTGTGTCGCAGAGAGCGCGGCGGATGTCACGCCGGGCATCGCGTCCGGACTGGCCGTCGGGACGGCCGCGAACGCAGGTGCCACGGCCCCGACGAGCAGGGCCGTCGCCGCGAGACCCGCGGCAAGCATCCGGACCTGGCGTCGGTCACCGACACCGCGCATGCGCTGGAACGTCATCGTGTGGACTCCCCCGTGCGTGGCCACATCCCGGGCTGTCGTCTTCCCGGCACGGACTTCGTGGACGACTGCCCCTGGATGGGCCCGCAAACGGCGGTGTCGCGCTGCACCTTGTACCACAGGCGGATGCACGTCCGCTTACCTGGGGGAGAGCGCGGCGGGCGGGGCGACGAGCGCAGCGTGCGGAGGGGCGGTCCCCGGCCGTTCGGCGCGGCCGAGCCCCGATCGATGGCGCGGCCGGCTCACCCGGGACCACGCGGCCAGCGCGGCCGGTACGCGAGCGGTGATCCGGCGGTGACCGGCCGTCGACCGCGCCCTGGCACGCTGCCGACGTGGACGACCTGCGGTTCGGAGCGGCGATCCGGGCCGTGCGCGTGCGGCGGAGACTGACGCAGCGACAGGTGGCGGACCGCGCCGGCGTCTCGCAGCCCACGGTCTCCCGTGTCGAGCACGGTGGCGCCGCGAGGCTGTCTCTCGACACGCTGAGGACGATCTGTCGAGTTCTCGACGTTCGCGTCGATCTCGAGCCCAGGTGGCGCGGACCCGGCCTGGCCCGTCTGCTGGATGCCCGACACGCCGAGATGCAGCAGGCCGCTGTTCGGCTGCTGTCGGGGGCGGGTTGGGTCGCGGTGCCGGAGGTCACGTTCAGCCAGTTCGGCGAGCGTGGTTCCATCGACGTGCTCGGCTGGGACCGGGACCATCGGGCCGCGCTCGTGGTGGAGCTGAAGTCCGCCCTGGTCGATCTCCAGGATCTGCTGGCCAGCCTCGACCGAAAGCGACGTCTCGCGCCCGGGATCTGTCGGGATCGCGGCTGGCCGGCCCAGTGCGTCGGAGCGTGCATCGTGATAGCCGATACCCGCGCCAACCGCCGCCGCGTCGCCGCGCACGTCACTCTCCTGCGGACGGCGTACCCGGACGACGGGCACGTGCTCCGACGCTGGCTCGCCGAACCGACCGGCACGCTGGCCGCGCTCACGTACCTGTCGGGGCCGGGATCGCCGGCGGGTGCGTCACATTCGGCGTGAGGGGAGCCCGAGTCGCGCGAGCCCGCGACGCCGTCCGGGTCCTTCCGGCGGTCCCGTCCGGGGCGGCGCGACGCGCGGCATGGCGCGGTCGGGACGGCGCATGTCGTCTATGCACGTGGAGAATGGGAGTCAGGCTCGAGCGCCTTCCGGGGGCCTGACGGCACCGCAGCCGGCGGGTCAGGACGATCCGCTGCCCGTCCCGTGAGCGTGGAACGCCGGTCTTCGCGGCGCCGAGTGGGCGGTGCCTGGCGCGTTTCATCTCCAAACGGCGCAGGGTGAGCCGTCGATGCTGTCGCCCACTCACTGGGTGCATGAACGACACGGGCGGAGACGGCCCTAGCGGCGCGGTGGGGCAGCCCTGCTCGGCCGCGAGCGCACCCGCTCTGGCCGGTCGCCCCCGGCCCAGACCGCCCGGCCCCCGGCCCCCGGCCCCCGGCCCCCGGCCCCCGGCCCCCGGCCCCCGATGGCCGGGACGCGGGGCAGCCACCTACATCATCACGAGGCCGCCGTCGACGCCGAGGACCTGGCCCGTGATGTAGGCGGCCTCGTCGGACGCGAGGAACGCGACGGCGTCGGCGATCTCCTCGGGCGTCCCGAACCGGCCGAGCGGCGTCGCCGCGCGGATCCCGTCCTGGATCGGCTCCGAGAGGCCGGCTGTCAGCTCGGTGAGCACGAAGCCGGGCGCCACCGCGTTGCAGGTGATGCCGCGGCTGGCCACCTCGCGCGCCACGGCCTTCGTCAGGCCGATGAGCCCGGCCTTCGCGGACGAGTAGTTGGCCTGGCCCGCGTTGCCGGCCTGCCCGGACACGGACGACACGTTGATGATCCGGCCCCGACGCGCCTTGAGCATGGGCCGCATCGCGGCCTTGATCGTGTAGAAGGAGCCCGAGAGGTTCGTGTCGATGACCTCGCGCCACGCGTCAACGCTCATCCGCATGACGAGGTCGTCGCGGGTGATGCCGGCGTTGTTCACGAGGATGTCGATGCGGCCGTAGGCACCCAGCGCGGCAGCGACGAAGCCCTCGGCGGCGTCAGGGTCCGACACGTCGGCGCGGTGCGCGAGCGCCTGTCGGCCGAGCGCCTCGACGGCCGCAGCGGTGTCGGCGGCGGCGTCGGCGTTGCCCCGGTAGCTGAACGCGACGTCGGCGCCCTGGCGGGCGAGCGCGAGGACGATGGCGCGCCCGATGCCGCGCGAGCCGCCGGTGACGAGGGCGCTCTTGCCGGACAGGTCGATCATGCGAGGGCCTCCGTGGGGTTCGCCGGGGGACTGTCGACGGGTTCGGCGAGGGCGGGGGGACGGCCGGCGGAGTCGGCGGAGCTTCGCGGATCGCCGGCGGTCGCCGCCTGCAACGTGGGGCGCGGCGTGGCTGGGTCCGCGGCCGCCGGCAACGTGGGGCGCGGCGTGGCTGGGTCCGCGGCCGCCGGCGACCCGGCGCGCGGCTTGGCTGAGTCCACGACCGGAGGAGTGCCGGCGCGCGGCGTGGC
>CAIYQJ010000419.1 GCA_903928275.1 uncultured Chloroflexota bacterium | reverse complement strand
GATCCCGAGGCAGGAGCGGAAGCCCTGCTCGGGGTGGGGCCGGGACGCGAGGATCGCCGCCACCAGGGCGCCGGTGGCAGGTCCGGCCTGCTCGCCCCAGGCGACGAGCCTGCCCGGCGTCCACTCGAGGTGCCGGCGATGGGACTCGGGCATGTGCGCGGTCTCGGTCGTGTGGCGGCCCGGGGCGCTGCTCCGGGGATGGCTCGCCACCCGCCGGCCGCGGTGGAAGACCTCGATCGTGCGGGCACTGGCGCGCACGTCGACCCGCTCGCCGACGAGGCCGTACGGGACGCTGTAGTAGTGGCGGTCGACCTCGACGTGGTAGTCGATGCTCACCTTGGCGGCCTTCCAGACCGCGTACTCGTACGGGGTCGCGGGCAGCGGACGCAGGGCCGGCTGGTCAAGCTGCGCGAACAGGCTGTCGCGCGAGCCTGGGAGCTTGCGGAACGGGCGGGCGTTGAGCCAGGCGACGCGCTCGGCGATCGCCGCGTTCGCCTCGGCGAGGCTGAAGAACGTCCGGTTGCGCAGGGCCGCGAGGATCCAGCGCTCGGCCAGGAGGACGCCCTGCTCGACCTTCGCCTTGTCCCGGGGCCTGTACGGGCGGGCCGGGATGACCGCCGTGCCGTAATGGGCGGCCATCTCGGCGTACGACGCGTTGAGGATCGGCTCGTACCGGTGGGCATGGGTGACGCCGGCCTTCAGGTTGTCCGGGACCAGGATGGCCGGGGCCCCACCCCAGGCCTCGAAGGCCCGGACGTGGGCGCCGAGCCAGTGGGGCAGCTCCTGGGACGGCAGAGCCTCGGCGTACGTGTGGTTCGATGCGCCGAGGACCGCGACGAAGAGCTGGGCCTGCCAGATCTCACCCGTGCGCGGGTCGACGATCGGGATCGTCTGCCCGGCGAAGTTGATGAACGCCTTCTCGCCGGCGCGATGGTCGTGCCGGAGGACGAGGTCGAGCCGCCCGGCCCAGGCCCGGTACCCCTCGGTGAACCACGTGTACCCGAAGCCGTCGGGGCAGCGCTCCCGGTACTCGCTCCAGAGCAGCTGGAGGGTGACGCCCTTGCGGCGGAGCTCGCGGTGGACCTCCGCCCAGTCGGGGACCGGGCGGCCGACCGCCGAGGACGCGGGAGCCGCCCGCCCGTACAGGCGCTCCTCGAGGGCGCGGTCGTCCAGATCGGGTGGCAGCGGCCAGCCGAGGCCGACCTCGGCCGCCCGGACGACGTACCGCCGGACGGTGGAACGGGGCATCCCTGTCGCGATGCCTGCCTGGCGCGGGCTCATGCCCTCGGCGAGGCAGAGCCGCAGGGCTTCTCTGATCTTGCGCATGGCAGCACGGGGACGGGGAACCGGCATCTCTCCTGGAACGTGGACGCAGTCCAGGCGAGCGTGACGGGTCCCGGGCGCCTCACATCGGCGTCGTCGACGACCTATCCGAGGGGGTGACCATTACCCGTGAAACAGGGTGGCCGTTTCCGGCGAAACGGGGTGTCCATTTCGCGTGAAACCGGGTGGCCAAAACCCGTGAAATCCGCACCGCGAGCTCCATAACGCCCTGTCGCCCCGGCACCAACACTCGCTGGCCGAGCGACCGATTGGGGACTACAGGGATCCCTTTGACGTCG
>CAIYQJ010000418.1 GCA_903928275.1 uncultured Chloroflexota bacterium | reverse complement strand
GGCCCGCGGCTCCCGCGGCAGCGCGCCGCGGATGAGCCAACGGCGGGGGCGGTCGAGCTAGGCGCGCTCCGCGCGTCCGGCGAGCCGTGCGAGCACGGGCGCCGTCCCGGACACGATGACGACCTCCCCGGCTCGCAGCATCCGCGCATCCGGCGGGTTCGCCTCGTAGTCGTTCTCCCCGCGCACGATCGCGAGCAGGAAGATCCCGTCGTGGCGGAGCGCGGCGACGTCGCGGCCCGCGAGGACCGAGTCCTGCTCCACCACGAGCTCCTCGATCGAGAATGCGAGCTGGCCGTGCGAGAGCGCCTGGTCCAGGAAGTCGACCACGCGCGGCCTGCTCGCGAGCTCGGCCAGGCGGCGCCCGGCCATCGTGTAGGGCGACACGACGCGGTCCGCACCCGCGCGCTGCATCTTGGCGAGCGCATCCGTGGAGCTCGCGCGGCCGACGATGAACAGCCCCGGGTTGATCGCGCGCGCGGAGAGGATGACGTAGACGTTGTTCGCGTCCGAGTCCATCGTCGCGATGAGGCCGCGAGCGCGATCGATCCCCGCCGCCATGAGGGTCGCATCGTCGGTGGCATCGCCGGCGACCGCGAGGTAGCCGTCCCGTCGGGCGTGCTCGATGGAGGCCTCGTTGCCGTCCACGACCACGGTCGGATGGCCCTCGTGCGCGAGCTCCGTCGCGACCGTGGACCCCACGCGGCCGTAGCCACAGAGCACGTAGTGATCCCGCATCGCCGCCACCCGGTCCGCCACTCGCCTCGCCTCCCGCTTCCCGCTCGTGGCATCGCGCACGAGCTCCTCCACGATGATGCCCACCGTCCCGAAGATCAGTCCGACCCCGGCGATCGCGACGGCGGTCGTCCACAGGCGGAGCGGCTCGTCGAGCTCGCGGACCTCGCGGAAGCCCACCGTCGTCAGCGTGATCGCCGCCATGTAGAACGCGTCGGACAGGCTCCAGCCGCCGAGGATCATGTACCCCGCGGTCCCGACGGCGAACGCGACCACGACCACGAGAGCCCAGAGGCCCAGGTTCCGCCAGGCGGACGCCGAACGGACCGGTCCTGCGCGGCTGGCGAACCGACGATCCGTCACGCGCCGATCGTACGTGACCATGACGACCCGCGGAACGCGGAAGTCTCGCGCCGACCGCGCCGGCACTGCACGAAGCGCACGGCCCGCGACCCTGCCGCCGCGTAGGATGAGCGCCATGAGCGGCCTCCCGAGCCTCGGACCACGCGGCGAGGGCTGGGTCGTGCTCCAGGGCGTCCTTCTGGTCGCGATCGCCGCCTGCGGCCTGGTCCCTCCCGCCTGGGAGGGGCCTGCGCGGCTGGTCACCGCCGCCGCGGGCGCGGTGCTCATCGTCGTCGGAGCCGCTCTCGCCGTCGCCGGCCTGCGCGACCTCCGCGAGAACCTCACGCCCCTCCCGCGCCCCCGCGACAACGGGGTGCTCGTCGAGACCGGCGCGTACGCTCTCGCCCGGCACCCGATCTACGGCGGGCTGGTCATCGCGGCGGCGGGCTGGGGTCTCGCCATCGCGAGCCCCGTGGCGCTCGTGCTGTCGCTCGGGCTCCTCGTCTTCTTCGACCTGAAGTCACGGCGCGAGGAGGCCTGGCTCGAGGCCAGCTACCCCGGCTACCCGGCCTATCGTCGCCGGACGCGGCGCCTCATCCCGTTCCTGTACTGAGCATCGTCGGGGCGGGCGGCCGCCCGTGCCCCGCCCCGTTCAGGGTGCGGGGCTCGTCACCGACGGAGGGGCGGACGGCGCCGGCGTGGCCGCGGACTGCGTGGATGCCGGGGCGTCCGACGGGGCCGCGGCCGACCCGCTCGCCCCGGGCGACGGGCTCGGCACGACGCCGGTCGTGACCTCCGCGATGGCGGCGTCGATGACCGCGAGGGTCGTGAGGCCCTTCACGATCTTGGTGCCCATCGGCCCGACGAGGCGGAGCGTGGGCGTGGACGCGACGCCGAGTGCACGGCCCTGTGCCGTCTCGGCGTCGATCGCCGTGCGGATCGCGGGGTCCGACATGCACGTGACGAACGCCTGCGTGTCGAGCCCGGCGTACTTGGCGAGGGACACGAGGTTCGCCGCCGCGAACGCGCCCTGGTTCTCGCCCTGCTGGGACGCGAAGAGAAGGTCGTGGTAGCGCCAGTAGGCGTCCTGCCGGCCGGCGCACACGGCCGCTGCGGCCGCCTCGGTGGATTCCGTGCCGAGGAACGAGAAGTCACGGTAGACGAGGCGGATCTTGCCGCTCTCCACGTAGTCGCGCTCGAGCGCCGGCTCGATCACGTGGCTCAGGGCGCCGCAGTAGGGGCACTGGTAGTCCGCCCAGATCTCCACGAGGACCGGAGCCGCCGGATCGCCGAGGACCGGAGCCGCGCCGGTGATCGCCGCGGACGCAGCGGGCGACGCCGCGGCGGCCGGCGAAGGCGAGGGCGAGGCGGATGCCGATCCGACGCCGCCGATGCGGCCACCGGCCGCCAGCACCGCGAGGACGAGCGCCCCGCCGGCGACGGCCGCCGCCACGTACCCGAGCGCGCGACGGACCCCTGCTCCGCTGCCGGGGTCGGTGGCGGCCTCCGCGCCCTCGTCGCTCGCGCCATCGACCGCGCCCGCGTCGGGGTCCGTCGCCGCGCCATCCGTCGCCGCGCCGCCCGCGACGGCCACGGACGCGTGGACGGTCTCGAGCGGTGACGGAGACACCGGGGCGAGCGTGGGGTCGACGGCCTCCTGCGCCGCTTCGGCGGGGCGCGCGACGGCATCCGCACCGGCGGGCGCGAGGGCGTCCGGGGCGCCGTGCGCCGCCGGTCTGTCCGGCGTCGGGACCGCCGCGTCCGCGCGCGGATCGTTCTCGTTCATCGTTGCTCTCCTCAGCGGCCGGTCGGCCGAGCGGCCATGGTCGCACAGGCCGGCCCGGAGCGCCGTTCCCCGGGTGCGCCGGTGCCCTATCGTGTCCTCGTGAGACCGGCGAGGGCCGGCCGGCAGCGGAGCGACGATCGATGGCCGACTCCACCGTGTCCCTCGTCGACACCCTCGGGCGGGCGGTCGAGTTCGCCGGCGTCGTCGTCCTCATCGCCGGCATGGTCTGGGCGACGCTGGCAGCCGCGCTGACCTCCCTGCGCCGGTGGCGGGGCGACACCGTGGTCACGGGCCCCTACTGGACATTCCGCGCGAGCCTGGCGCGCGCGATCCTCCTCGGCCTCGAGATCCTCATCGCGGCCGACATCATCCTCACCGTGACGGTCAACGCGACGATCGAGAGCGCGGTCGTGCTCGTCCTCATCGTCTTCGTCCGCGTGGCGCTGAGCTTCACGCTGACCGTCGAGATCGACGGGCGATGGCCGTGGCAGACGCCCCGGGAGCCGTCCGTGGCCACGCCGAAGGGGCCGATCTGAGCGGCGCGCCGCCTCTCCGGGCAGCCCGCATCGGCCGCCCTCTCGGCGCCCCTCGCTCAGGTCACCTCGAGGACGCGGTAGTGCCGGTCGCCCGCGGGCGCGCGCACGATCACGTCCTCGCCCGCCGCGGCGCCCAGGAGCGCGCGCCCGAGCGGTGACGTGTCGCTGATGCGCAGGTCCGC
>CAIYQJ010000417.1 GCA_903928275.1 uncultured Chloroflexota bacterium | reverse complement strand
CGCCGCCGGTGCCCGGGGGATCGTGGTCGAGGCGACCGGAGCCGGCAACACCCATCCGTCGCTCCTCGAGGCCGCGGAGCGGGCAATGGCCGCGGGGGTGGTCGTCGTCCTCGCGTCGCGGGTCCCCGGCGGTCGCGTGACGACGGGCTACGCGTTCCCGGGAGGCGGCGCGACCTGGGCGCGCGCCGGGGCCGTCCTTGCCGGCCACCTCACCGGTCCCAAGGCCCGGATCGTCCTGTCGCTCGGGCTCGCGACCGGGCTCGACCGGGCCCGGCTCGCCGCGCTCCTCGCCGACCCGACCTGACGGACCGCCCCACAGCCGCCCGATCGAGGGCACGAGGCCACCTTTCGGTGGTATCCTCCCGATCGCATCGGGCGGTTAGCTCAGTTGGTTAGAGCGCATGCTTGACATGCATGAGGCCAGAGGTTCAAGTCCTCTACCGCCCACCATCACGTGAACGCGTCGACCGGGACGCGCACGTCGAGCCGGAGCCCCAGAGAGCCGCGGTCCTTTGGCTGAGAGCCGCGGCGGCCCACCGTCGACGCTGCACCACCCGTGAGCGGCCGGTGAACCGGCCCGGGACCGCCCGTTAGCGCGGGTCGAGAGCGCGAGTCGGCACCACGGCTCGCGAAGGCGGGTGGAACCGCGAGAGCCGAGCCTCTCGTCCTGTCGACGGGCGAGGGGCTTCACGATTCTCTGGAGGCGCACGATGGCGGGACCGCAGGTCACAGGCACCGGTGGGGCAGGGGAGGACGCGATCGACCTGCTGCTCGTCGCGCCAGAGCGCGGCTCGGCGGAGGAGATGCTCGACGCGGGCGCGCACAGCGATATCGACGCCATGCGCCATTCGACCGCCCACGTGATGGCAGAGGCCGTCATGGACCTGTTCCCGGGCACGCGCCTCGGGATCGGGCCCGCCATCGACGATGGGTTCTACTACGACTTCGAGCTGCCGCGGCCGCTCACCCCGGACGACCTCGCCGCGATCGAGGAGCGCATGAGGATGAGCGTGGCGGCCGACCACCCGTTCGTCCGCCGCGAGGTGCCGTTCGACGATGCCCGCGCGCTCGTCGAGGGCCGCGGGCAGGCGTTCAAGGTGGAGATCCTCGACGACCTCGCGTCGCGGGCCCGCGACGCGAGCGCGCCGCCGCCGGTCACGACCTTCTACGAGCACGGACCGTTCACGGACCTCTGCAAGGGCCCGCATGTCGCGAGCACCGGCAGGATCGGCCCGTTCAAGCTGCTCGCCGTCGCAGGGGCGTACTGGCGGGGCGACCAGGCCCGACCCATGCTCCAGCGGATCTACGGGACGGTCTGGGAGACGCAGGACGATCTCGATCGCTATCTCTGGCGGCGCGAGGAGGCGAAGAAGCGCGACCATCGGCGCCTCGGCGTGCAGCTCGACCTGTTCAGCTTCCACGATGTGAGCCCCGGGTCGGCCTTCTGGCACCCGAAGGGCTGGCGGCTCTATCGCACGCTCGAGGCCGCCATCCGCGAGCTCCAGGAGCGGCGCGGCTACGACGAGATCAGCACGCCGATCATGGTCCACAAGAAGCTCTGGGAGCAGTCGGGCCACTGGGACCACTACAGCGACAACATGTTCAAGCTCGAGGTCGAGGGCCAGACCTTCAGCCTCAAGCCCATGAACTGCCCGGAAAGCACGTACATCTACAAGAGCCGCGTCCGGTCGTACCGCGACCTGCCGCTGCGGCTCGCCGAGTACGGCAGGCTCCACCGGAACGAGCGCTCGGGCGTGCTGTCGGGCCTCACGCGCGTCCGCCAGTTCGTCACGGACGACGCGCACATCTACGTGCGCCCGGACCAGGTCGGGTCCGAGATCGAGCTGCTCCTCGGCGAGGTCACGGAGGCGTACGGCTGGTTCGGGCTTCGCCCGAAGTTCACCTTCGGCACGCGCCCGGACAAGGCCCTCGGTGACCCGGCGCTCTGGGATCGCGCCGAGGGGCTCATGCGCGAGGCGCTCGATCGGTCGGGCGTGGACTACCGCGTGAAGCCCGGCGACGGCGCCTTCTACGCACCGAAGCTCGACATCCAGATCGAGGACGCCCTCGGGCGGGAGTGGCAGACGGCCACCATCCAGGTGGACCTCGTCATGCTGGCGGAACAGTTCGACCTCTGGTACATCGACGAGGAGGGGCAGCAGCGCCGCCCGATGGCGATCCACCGGGCGATCTACGGGTCGCTGGAGCGGTTCATCGGCGTCATCACGGAGCACTTCGCCGGGGCATTCCCGCTGTGGTGCGCGCCCGTGCAGGCGGTCGTCATCCCCATCGCCGACCGCCACGTGCCCGCCGCCGACGAGCTCGCCGCGTCCCTGCGAGCGCGTGGGCTCCGCGTCGAGGTCGATTCCTCCGACAATCGGATGCAGAACAAGATCCGCCTCGCCCAGGAGCAGAAGGTCCCGTACATGCTCGTCCTCGGGGACCGGGAGGTCGAAGCTCGCACGGTGGCGCTCCGTCCACGGGTCGGCGACCAGGTGGCCGGCGTGGCCTGGGATGCGCTCGCGGACCGGCTCGTCGACGAGGTCCGCTCGCGAGCGGTGTGAGGTCAGTTGTAGCGTCCGCCCGTTTGTAGGGCACGAGAGCCGCATGGTATAGTCCCGCGGGCGCCGAGGGCCGGGCGTGGGCATGCCCGGTCATGGTTCTGTCGCCCGCAGAGCACGTGCGAAGGGGTCGAAACATCAGCCGAGACCTGCGTATCAACCACATGATCCGGGTCCCGCAGGTGCGGGTCGTGGACGAGGACGGTGCTCAGCTCGGGGTCCTGCCCACGGGCGAGGCCCTCCGGCTGGCGCAGGAACGCGGCTATGACCTCGTGGAGGTCGCGCCCACGGCGTCGCCGCCGGTCGTGAAGCTCCTCGACTTCGGCCAGTACAAGTACGAGCTCGCCAAGCGCGAGAAGGAGGCGAAGCGCCGGTCGCGCTCCGTCGAATTCAAGGAGATCAGGCTCAAGCCCAAGATCGGGATCGGCGACTTCGACACGAAGGTCAACCGGGCGGTCCAGTTCCTCGAGGAAGGCGACCGCATCAAGGTGACGGTCCAGTTCCGCGGGCGAGAGCTCACGCACCCGGAGATCGGCCGGAACCTCCTTGCCAAGTTCACGGACCGGGTGAAGGACCACGGGGTCCTCGAGAGGGCGCCGCTCCTCGAGGGGCGGGCCATGCACATCATCATCGCGTCGAGTCACAAGCCCAAGATGCGCGAGGCGGCGCCCGGTCAGCCGGCAGCCGCTCCCGCGACGACCACCGAAGAGACGCCGGTCGCGGCGACGGCCGCGACGGCCGCCCCGGCGGCCCCGGCACCCACCGGAGAGTGAGGCCAGCGTGCCCAAGATGAAGAGCCACAAGGCCGCGCAGAAGCGCATCGGCAAGACCGGGAGCGGCAAGCCGTTCCGGGTGCTGTCCTGGCGCGGTCACCACCTCGAGATCAAGAGCTCGCGCCGGACCCGGCGCTACGCGGGGAAGGCCATCATCGGCCCCGAGCACCGCGAGCAGGTCCGCCGACTCCTCCCGTACCTCTAGGAGCAGCGGCAACCCATGGCACGCGTCAAGCGGGGCGTCACGTCCCACAAGCGACACAAGCGACTCCTGCAGGATGCGGAGGGTCGTCGCGGCACACGCTCCACGCTCATCAAGCCGGCGCGCGAAGCCCTGCTCCACGCGATGGCGTACGCCACGCGCGACCGGAAGCAGCGCAAGCGCAAGATGCGCGAGCTGTGGATCGTCCGCATCAACGCCGGCGCCCGCCAGAACGGCCTCGCCTACAGCAAGCTGATCGCCGGGCTGAAGCGGGCCGACATCGTGATCGACCGCAAGATCCTCGCGGACCTTGCGGTCCGCGACGCCGCCACGTTCGGCAAGATCGTGGAGGCGGCGAAGAGCGCCTGACCCGGGGCCCGGACCGGGCCCCCCGCACCCGCGCACGAGCCCTCGCCCCGCCAGCGGCCGGCGAGGGTTCTCCGTTCCCGGCGGGACGGGTGAAGCGACCCACGGAGGAGCGACGACGGTGGATCTCGAGACGATGACGGCCCAGCTCGAACGGCTGCGCGCCGACGCGCTCGTCGCCGTCGAGGGTGCCGCGGATGCGGCAGCGCTCGAGCAGGTCCACGTCTCCTTCCTCGGCCGGAAGGGCGCCATCACGGAGATCCTGCGGGGCATCGCCGGCCTGGACGCGGCCGACCGCCCCCGCATCGGAGCCGTCGCGAACGACGTCCGCGGGGCCGTCGAAGCCGCCGCCGTCGTGCGCGACGAGGCGCTCCGCGCGGCCGAGCTCGAGTCGCGACTGGCCGCCGAGACGGTCGACGTGACCACGCCGGGCCGGCGGGTCGCACGTGGCTCGCGGCACCCGATCGCCGAGACGGTCGCGGCCATCGACGAGGTGTTCGGCCGGTTCGGGTTCGTCGTCCACGAGGGTCCGGAGATCGAGGACGACGTCACGAACTTCCAGATGCTCAACATCCCGGCGGACCATCCGGCCCGGGACCTCTGGGCCACCCTCTATGTCGACATCGACGATCACCTGCTGCGGACGCACACGTCGCCCGGCCAGATCCGCGTGATGCGGGAGACACGGCCGCCGATCCGTGCGCTCCTGCCGGGACGCTGCTTCCGCTACGAAGCGGTGGACGCGAGCCACGCGTTCGAGTTCTTCCAGGTGGAGGGACTCATGGTCGACGAGGGGACGAGCCTCGCCGACCTGCGCGGCCTCCTCGACGAGTTCGCCCACGCGCTGTTCGGAGCGGCACGGGCGACGCGGTTCCGCCCGGGCTACTACCCGTTCACCGAGCCCTCGGTCGCGTTCGACGTGGAGTGTGTCGTCTGCGACGGCGGCGGCTGCCCGGCCTGCGGTCGGACCGGCTGGATGACGATCCTCGGGGCCGGCATGGTGCATCCCGTCGTCCTCCGCTACGGCGGGATCGACCCCGAGCGCTACCAGGGCTTCGCGTTCGGCATGGGCGTGGAGCGGATCGCCATGCTCCGCCATGGGGTGCACGACCTGCGCCTCTTCATGGAGAACGATCTGCGGTTCCTGGAGCAGTTCCGATGAGAGTGCCGCTCTCCTGGCTCCGCGACTTCGTCGACGTGGACCTCGCGCCCGAGGCGCTCGCCGAGCGGCTCACGCTCCTCGGCATGGAGGTCAAGGGCATCGAGCGCTGGGGCGCGGCCTGGCGTTCCGTGGTCGTCGGCGAGCTCCTCACGGTGGAGCGGCACCCGCGCGCGGATCGGCTCTCGCTCACGACCGTCACCGTGGGGTCCGGCGAGCCGCTCCACATCGTGTGCGGTGCCACGAACATCGCGCCCGGCCAGCGCGTGCCCGTCGCGCTTCCCGGGGCCATCCTCCCCGGCGACCGGCGGATCGAGCGGACCGAGAAGATGGGGATCGCGTCGGAGGGGATGCTCTGCTCGGGGGACGAGCTCGAGCTGACGACCGACGCCGACGGCATCCTCATCCTGCCGGCCGACACGCCGCTCGGCGCCGACCTGTCCGAGCTCTATGGCGACGTCGTGCTCGACGTGGACGTCAAGCCCAACCGCGGCGACGCGCTCAGCCTCATCGGGCTCGCGCGCGAGGTGGCGGCGGCGACCGGCGCACCGCTCCGGGTGCCGACCGTCGAGCTGGCGGAGGTCGACCCGGGGGTCGCCGATCGCCTTCGTGTCGTGGTCGAGGAGCCGGCGCTCTGCACCCGGTTCGTCGGCCGCATCGTGAGCGGCGTCACGGGCGGCCCCTCGCCCGACCGCGTCCAGATGCGCCTGCGGGCCGCCGGGATGCGCCCGGTGAGCAATGTCGTGGACGCGACGAACTACGTCATGCTCGAGACGGGCAAGCCCACGCACGCGTTCGACGCGTCGGCGATCCACGACGCCACGATCGTCGTTCGGCGGGCGCGTGCCGGCGAGCGCCTCGAGACGCTGGATCACGTCGTGCGGGAGCTGGACGCGGAGACGCTGGTCATCGCGGACCCGCGCGGGCCCCTCGCGATCGCCGGCGTCATGGGCGGCGCCGCGTCCGAGGTCACCGACGCTACGACCGAGGTCGTCATCGAGTCGGCGATCTTCGACCCGGTGAGCATCCGGCGCACGGGGCAGAGGTATGCGCTGCGGTCCGAGGCGAGCCAGCGGTTCGAGAAGGGGCAGGACGTGCCGACCGCGCGGATCGGCGCGGACCGCGTCGCGGGACTCGTCGCGGCGTGGGCGGGGGGTCGGGTACTTCGCGGCCGCGTGGACACCGATCCCGTCGAGCCCGGCCCGTCACGCGTCGCCTTCCGGCCGGCGCGCGTCGACCGCCTGCTCGGGACCTCCCTGAGCGCGGACGAGCAGGCCCTCCTCCTGGCCCGGGTCGGGATCGAGACCGAGCCCGCCCCCGCAGCCGCGGTCATCCCGGTCGCAGCGGGCGACGATCCGCTCGCGGTCTCCGTGGATGGCGGCGACGCGCGAGTCGCGCTCGTCCCCACGTGGCGGCGCGACATCGAGATTGAGGCCGACATCATCGAGGAGATCGCACGCGTCCGCGGCTACGAGACGGTGCCGGCGCGTCGTCCGGAGACGCAGATGCCGGCATACCGGCCCTCGCCCCTCGCCGTGCGCGATGCCGTGCGCGAGGTCCTCGTCGGGGCCGGGCTCGTCGAGGTCGTCACCCATGCCCTCGTGGCGCCCGCGTCGCTCGACCAGCTCGCGTGGCCCGACGACGGCGACCTGCCGTCCGTGGAGGTCCGTTCGGGCGGTCCCGTCGTCACCGTGCGCAACCCGCTCGCCGCGCAGCACTCGGTCCTGCGCCAGCACGTGGTGCCGAGCCTGCTGGACGTGCTCGCCACGAACGAGCGCCACGGCCGGTCGCGCGTGGCCATCTTCGAGGTCGGGAAGGGCTACGCGAAGGACACCGACGGGCCGCGCGAGTGGTGGCGCCTCGCGTTCGTCCTCGGCGGCGCCGCCGATCCGGCCGCGTGGAGCCGTGTCGAGCGCCCGTATGACCTCGACGATGCGAAGGCGATCCTCGAGCTCGTGGCCGAGCGCCTGTCTCTCCGCGCCCCGTCCTTCGTGCCTGACCAACGAGGCGCGCCGTTCCACCCGGGTCGCGCCGCGGCCGTGACGGCGACGATCGGCGACACCGGTGGTCCTGCCGCGCCCGGGTTCGTGACGCGGCCAGGCGCGATCGCCGTCGTCGGCCACGTCGCCGAGCTCCACCCCGACGTCCTCGCGGCGTGGGACCTTCGGGCCGTGCGCGTCCTCGCTGCGGAGGTCGCGATCGTCGGCCTCGGCGGTGGGACGCTGGCCGCGCCGATGGCCCGCCCGCTCTCCCGCGTTCCGTCGGTCGAGCGCGACCTCGCCGTCGTCGTCCGCGAGGACGTCCCGGCGGGGGTCGTCGCGTCCACGGCGAGCCGGGCCGCCGGCGAGCTCCTCCGCGACCTGCGCCTCTTCGACGTCTACCGTGGAGCGCCGCTCGCTACCGACGAGAAGAGCCTCGCGATCCGCCTGGTCCTCCAGGCCCCCGACCGCACCCTCACCGACGACGAGGTGGATGCCGTGGTGCGGTCCGTCACCGACGGCCTCAGCGTCGACCTCGGTGCGCGGCTGCGTACCTGACCTTCCCGTCCGCGGCAGCCTCCGTGCCGATCGCCGGATGCTATCCTCGGTCTCATCGGGCGCGCGCGAAGCGCCGCACCGCCGACGGAGGAACGGGTGACCGTCTACGGGATCGCGCTCTTCGATCTGCTGTTCTTCGTCGCCGTGGCCGTGGGCTTCCTGCTCGGGGCCGTCCAGGGGATCGTGCGACGGCTGCTCGGCATCGCTTCGATCATGGTGGCGTTCTTCCTCGCCGCCTACCTCCGGGAGCCGCTGGGCGACATGCTCGCCGCGAACTGGACGCAGTTCCCGCCCGGCTACGTGACGATGCTCGCCTTCGGTGGCCTCTTCATCGTCCTGGCGATCCTCTCCACGATCATCATCCAGGGGTTCTACCGTCGCGCGCCCGTCGTCGAGGACGCTGAGTGGATCGACGAGATCCTCGGCGGGCTGCTCGGAGTCGTCCAGGCGCTGCTTCTCATCGGCATCGCCATCATCATCCTCGCCTCCTACTTCGGACTCCCGACCGCGCGATACGTCGCGTCGGAGGTCCTCTTCCTCCGGGACGCCTGGGACGCCATCTCCCGGTCCGCCGTCGGCACGTTCTACATCGACACCCTGATCCCGATCTTCATCGGCCTCAGTGGGCCGCTCGTCCCCGTGACGCTCCGTCATCAGTTCGCCCGCTGAGGGCCCCCATCACGGCCGACGATCTGCCGCGGCCGTTCGCGCGACGGCTGCTCGCGGGGTCCGTGGTCCTGGCGGCCCGCGCGCTCCTCGGCGCCTCGCTCGTGCGCGTGGACGCGGACGGTGTCCGGATCGGACGCATCGTCGAGGTGGAGGCCTACGGCGGCGAGGACGACGCCGCGTCGCACGCGCGGTTCGGACGCACGGGCCGGAACGCCGCGATGTACGGCCCGCCCGGCCGCGCTTACGTCTATCGTGTCTACGGGATGCACCGCTGCCTGAACGTCGTGACCGGCCCGGCCGGCGAGCCCTCGGCCGTGCTCGTCCGCGCGGTGGAGGCCGTCGCATCGATCGAGACGATGCGTTCGGCCCGGTTCGCCGCGGCGACCGCCGGCGGGCGGTCCGGCGACCCGGCCCGCGTCCTCGCCGAGCGCCATCGCATCGACAGCATGGACCCGTGGGCGCTCGCATCGGGCCCGGCCCTGGTCGCAGCGGCCTTCTCGGTGGGGATGGAGGACGGCGGGGCCGACCTCTGCGACGTCGCGTCGCCGCTCCGGCTCGGCGCCCCGCCGGACCGCGCCTCCCGGGATGGCGCCGATCGCGACGAGCCGGTCGTCGCCGCTGGCCCGCGGGTCGGGATCGGCTATGCCGCGCCCCCGTGGGACACGCTCCCGTGGCGGTTCTGGCTGCCCGAGAGTGACGCCGTGTCGCGCCCGCGGCGAGCGCCCGCGGCAGACCGCTGACCCGCCGCTGATGGACGCGAAGTCGATCGCGCTGCTCGAGTTCCCCGCGGTCCGTGCGCGGCTCGCCGAGGCCACCGGGTTCCCGCCGAGCCGACGCATGGCCGAGGCGCTCGAGCCGTCGTCCGACCCGGTCCTCGTGGCGCGCGGCCTCGACGAGACCGACGAGGCTCGGGCCTTCCTCGAGGAGCGGCCCGGCATCGGGATCGGCGGCGCGCACGACATCGGGCCGGCGGTCGAGCGGGCGGCCCGGGGCGG
>CAIYQJ010000416.1 GCA_903928275.1 uncultured Chloroflexota bacterium | reverse complement strand
GCGCGCGCGTCGGCGGCCAGGCGCCAGTCCTCGTACGGGTCGAGCTGGCCGTTGCCATTGGCGTCCTTGAACGCCAGGCCATCCACCGTGAGGACACGCTTGACGCGGGCGCCGATCGCGGGCGCCCGGCGCCGTTCGGATGCCCGGCCTACGCCGACTCCCGGGGCGGCTCGAAGCCCAGCGACGCGAACGCGCTCGGTCGCACCACCATCACCGGCGCCTTCGCGTGGCGGAGGACGTAGTCGGAGACACTGCCGAGGAAGAAGCGCCCCACGACAGAGCGCTCGTGCGAGCCGACGATGATGAGATCGGCGCTCTCGGCGTCGGCCGCCTCCACGATCGCCTCGCCGGGCTCGCCGTCCCAGATGAGGCTCGTCGCGCGGGCGCCCTCGGCCCTCGCCCGGTCCACGACCTGCTGGACGGCCTCCGTCCGCTCGTCGCGCCGGCCGACCGGGTTCGCCCGGACCTCGCGCGGATCGCGGTCGCGGGCGGCGGTCGACATGACCGTGAGCACGACGAGCTGGGCCCCGAGCCGCGCCGCCAGGTCGATCGCGTGGAGGGTGGCGGCGCTCGAGGCGGACGATGCGTCCGTCGCGAGAAGGATCGTCTGGATCCTCGACATCGCCACCTTCCCCGCGGCCGGCGCGGCCGCGATCACGACGGCGGGCCCGCCCAGGTCCGGTGCCGTGACGCTGGTCGTCACTTCAGGAGCGGCGCGAGATCGACCGGCTTGGGTGTGACGATGAGCGCGTTCACCATCCCGAACATCCCGTCCGGCCCCTCCACGTGGGGGAGGATGTGGCAGTGGAACGCCCAGATGCCGGGCCGGTCGACGTTGATGATCACGTCGTACCGCTCGCCGGGGTTGACGCCGAGCGTGTCGGCCTCGAATGCAGCCGTCCCGAGGGGCGCTCCGTCGCGTGCGACGACCTTCATCCGGTACCCGTGAAGGTGCCACGGATGCATCATGATCCCCTCGTTCATGAACCGGACGAGGACCACGTCCCCGATCGCGGCGACGATGGGCGCGACCGCGGGGAAGCCGTGGCCGTTGATCGTGAACCCGCCCTGCGAGTCGTTGGAGATCCAGACGAACTCCTGGGTGACCCCGTACTTCGTCTTGTAGGACAGCGCCGAGTCCTTCGGGTCGATGATGAAGGCGGCGAGCAGGCCGTGACCCACCTGGTCCGTGGCGTTGTGGTGGGAGTGGTACATCATCGAGCCGTACGGCTTGGCGACGAATTCGTACGCCTCCGTCGTCCCCGACACCTGCGGCAGCTGCGTGACGAACGGCACCCCGTCCATGAAGAAGTCGTCGAACGCGATGCCGTGGAAGTGCGTTCCCGTCGTGGACCCGAGGTTGTTCGTGAAGTTCACCCGGACCTTGTCGCCCTCCGTCACGCGAAGGACCGGTCCCGGCCACGCATTGTTGTAGCCGAAGCCCGCGACCGGCGGCGTGAGAGCGTCGATCTGGTGCTGGGTGTTGTCGATCGTGAGGTCGAAGACCTTCGTGTCACCGACGATCGTCGGCGCGAGCGGCTGGTTGCCCTGCGGGACCTTGGCGAACTCCGGGAGCTCGTTGAGCTCCGGGTAGTTGTCCGCCACGCCGAGGATCTCCGCGAGCTTGGCTCCCGCGACCGGTCCGTAGACGCCCGCGAGCGGCACGGCGAGCTTGCCGACGAACCGGCGGACCTTGCTCCGCGCGGCGACGTCGTGCGCCGACCAGCCGGCCGGGATGTTCCCGAGGCTGGGGGACGGGACCGCCGAGGGGACGGCCGAGGCGACCGCGGACGGCGCGGCCGACGCTGCGGCCGAGGCGGCTGCTGACGGAGCCGACGACGGAGCGGGGTTGATCGACGGCGCGGGCGGGAACGTCCATGCGGGCGCGGCGCCCGCGGTGCACGCGGCGACGGTCGCGGCAGTGGCGCCCAGCCCGGCGAGGGCCGAGGCACGGAGGAACCCGCGGCGCGAGAGCGCCGAACCGATGCCTGCGCCGAGGTCCGCGCGTTGTTCGGGGCTGTCGGAAGCGTGATCGACGGTGGCTGAGACGGGCAGAGGATCGTGCTGGTCGGTGGTGCTCATGGCGGCGCATGATGGCGGTTGGAGTGCGCCGCGCGCGCGAGACCCATGTCCCTATTCGCCCGTGCCTTTCGGACCCCGACCTCCCACCCGGTCGGTGGGCTCCGCCCGCGCGCGGGCACGCACGTGCCCGCGCGCCGTCCGACGCGCGCGGTGCGGTAGAGTGGCGCGGTGAGTCAGACAGCGTCCCGGCTCGCGGACCTCGCCGCGCTCGACTCCGTCCTCGACGCGGTAGGCGGATATCTCGACCATCCTGGCTCCGCCGCCAGGACGCGCGCCGCCGACGCGCTCGGCGTGTTCGCCGACGCGTTCGGGCTCGCCGGCATCCACGTCACCGTGAGCGCGCCGGGCGCCCGTGCCATGTCGATAGGGTCCGGGACGCTCCACCGCGCTCCGGCTGCGGGGGCTCACGTCGCGGGTGGCGCCCCGTTCGTCGTCTACCCCATCGGGTCCGCGGTGGGGGACGACGCGTCGCGCGTCATCGCCGACCGCGAGGACGAGGCGGTCGGGGTGCTCGCCCGGTCTCTCGGGATCGTCCTCGATGCGGCCCGCGGGCGTGCGGACACGCGCGCCGCCGCCGAGCGTCTCGCCGCGGTCGACGACGCCGCGCGGGCGATCGCCGGCGTCCTCTCGGTCGACCGCGTCCTCCAGATCATCGTGGACCGGGTGCGCGAGCTCGTCGACGCGCGGTACGCGGCGCTCGGGATCGTCGATGCCGCTGGGCGCGTCGAGCGTTTCATCACCGCCGGCATGTCGCACGCGGAGCGCGATGCGATCGGCGCGCCGCCGCGCGGGCGCGGCATCCTCGGCGTCCTCATGCGCGAGGGCCGGTCCGTGCGGATCCCGGACATCGCGCACGACCCGCGGCGGAGCGGCTTCCCGCCCGGCCATCCGCCCATGCGGCGGCTCTTGGGGGTGCCGGTGACAGTGAAGGGCCGGCCCATCGGCGACCTCTACATGGCGGACCGCCGGGACGGCGCCGAGTTCACCGACGACGACCAGCGGATCATCGAGACGTTCGCGCTGCACGCGGGGATCGCGATCGACAACGCCCGCCTCCACGAGCAGATCCAGCGCCTCGCGATCGTCGAGGAGCGCGAGCGGATCGGGAAGGACCTCCACGACGGGATCATCCAGTCGATCTACGCGGTGGGCCTCTCGCTCGAGGACGTCCCGGAGCTCATGGACGAGGATGCGGACGAGGCCCGGGCCCGTGTCGACCGCGCGATCGAGGGGCTGGACAAGACGATCCGCGACATCCGGAACTTCATCTTCGGCCTGCGGCCCGAGCTGCTCCAGGGGATGACGCTTTCCACCGGCCTCGCGGCTCTCGTCGAGGAGTTCCGCGTGAACACGATGATCGACGCCGAGCTGACCGCGCGCGAAGAGGACGCCGAGGGCCTGGCTGCCGACGAGATCGGCCAGGTCCTCATCATCGCGCGCGAGGCGCTCGCCAACGTGGCCCGCCATGCGCGCGCCTCGCGCGCGATCGTCGACCTGCGTGCGACGGGCAACCACGTCGTCGTGACGATCGCGGACAACGGCGTGGGGTTCGTGGTGGACGTCAGCCGCCCCCCCGCCCACCAGGGGCTTCACAACATGCGCAACCGCGCGGCCGGGATCGGCGCCACACTCATCGTGGACAGCGCCGCGGGGTCGGGGACGCGTATCATCGTCACCCTGCCGCGACGGAGCGCGGCGGTCTCCGGAGGAGAGATGTGAGCGACTCGACCGACGTCCGGCAACTGCGGCTTCTCGTCGTCGACGACCACGAGGTCGTCCGGCAGGGTCTCGTCGCGCTGCTGGACCGCCGCGACCGCTTCCAGGTGGTCGCGGAGGCCGGCACCGTCGAGGAGGCGCTCGAGGCGACGCGCCGTTTCCACCCGGACCTCGTCGTCATGGACGTGCGCCTCCCTGACGGCTCCGGGATCGAGGCCTGCCGCGAGATCCGCGCCGAGTTCCCCCTCACGCGCGTCGTCATGCTCACGAGCTACCCGGACGAAGAGGCGGTCCTCTCCGCGATCATCGCCGGCGCGAGCGGCTATCTCCTCAAGCAGATCCGCGCCCGTGACCTCGTCTCTGCGCTCGAGTCCGTCGGCCGTGGCGAATCGCTCCTGGACCCCGCGGTCACCGAGAAGGTGCTCGACCGCGTCCGCCGGATCGCGTCGGGGACGTACCAGGACGAGCTCGCGCAGCTCACGGCGCAGGAGTAGAAGATCCTCATGCTCGTCGCGGAGGGCAAGACGAACAAGGAGATCGCCTCCGAGGTCTTCCTCTCGGACAAGACCGTGAAGAACTACGTCAGCTCGATCCTCTCGAAGCTGAACCTCGAGCGTCGGGCACAGGCCGCGGCGTTCGTCGCCCGGCACCGCCCGCCCATCTCCGAGTACTAGCGGGCCAGCGGGCGACCGGACCTGGGCCGGCCACCGGGCCGGATGGCGTGCCACGGCGGGCGGTTCGGACGGCGCGCCATCCGCGCCGGCCAGCCAGAATGGGCGCATGAAGATCGTCACCGCCGCCGAGGCCGTCTCGGGCATCCGCTCGGGCGACCAGGTCTACATCCAATGCGCGGCGGCCACGCCGTCCGTTCTCCTCGATGCGCTCGTCGATCGCGCCCCCGAGCTTCGCGACGTCCAGGTCGTGCACCTCCACACGGAGGGACCGGGCCCGCACCTCGCGCCGGAGCTCGCCGCGAGCTTCCATCACAAGGCGCTGTTCATCGGCCCGAACGCCCGCAAGGCCGTCAACGAGGGCCGCGCGGAATACATCCCCACCTTCCTCTCGGACATCCCGGACCTCTTCCGCTCCGGGATCCTCCCCCTGGATGCCGTCCTCATCAACGTGACGCCGCCGGACGAACATGGCTTCTGCTCGCTCGGGACGAGCGTCGTGGCGATGCTCGCGGCCATCCCGGTCGCCACCACCGTGATCGCGCAGCTCAACACGGCCGTCCCGCGGACCCTCGGCGAGAGCTTCGTCCACGTCGACGACATCGACCTCGCGATCGAGGTGGATATCCCGCCCTACGTCCACCATGACCCCGAGATCGGGGAGGTGGAGCGGCGGATCGGCCAGTACGTCGCCGAGCTCATCCCCGACGGCGCCACGCTCCAGATGGGGATCGGCGCCATCCCGTCCGCGGTCGCCCAGTTCCTCACCGACAAGAAGGACCTCGGGATCCACACCGAGATGATGACGGACTGCGTCGTCGACCTCGTCGAGGCCGGCGTCGTCACGGGTCTCGCGAAGGAGCGCAACCGCGGCAAGATCGTCTGCACGTTCATGATGGGGACGGAGCGCCTGTACAAGTTCGTGGACGACAACCCCATGGTCGAGATGCGTCCAACGGACTTCACGAACGACACGCACGTCATCCGCGGGTTCCGCCGGATGGTCGCGATCAACAGCGCGATCTCCATCGACCTCACCGGGCAGGTGAACGCCGACTCGATCGGCTGGAACCTGTACTCGGGCGTCGGCGGCCAGATGGACTTCATCCGCGGCGCGGCGCTTGCCCCCGAGGGCCGCGCGATCATCGCCCTGCCCTCCACCGCGGGCGACGGGAGGTTCAGCCGTATCGTGCCATTCCTCCGGGAGGGAGCCGGCGTGGTCACGACGCGCGCCCACGTCCGCACAGTCGTCACGGAATACGGCGTCGCCGAGCTCTACGGGCAGGGGATCAGCGAGCGCGCACGCCGGCTCATCGCGGTCACGCATCCCGACTTCCGCGACGAGCTCACCGCGCAGGCGCGCAAGACGCACTACCTGTAGGTGTCGGGCACGGGGCGCTCAGGCTCCCGAGTGACTCTCAGCCTCGAGGGGAACGGGCGCCTCCGCGTCCGATCCGGGGCCCGCGGACCCCAGCCGGACCGCGATCGTGGCCCGAGGCGTAGGCAAACGGCGGCGAGCGCCGCGCGTCCCCTGCGGCGCTCGCCACGCCTGCGACCTTACCGGCCGCGTCGCGACCGGTGGCAGGGCCGAATGGCACGGCGAAAGGGTGCCGTGGTCCCTCCGAACCACCCCCATGCCGTCGCATCGTAGGGTCATGCTCCAGCCTGCCACCACGATGGATCGGCTGCTCCTCGTGGGTGACGACCCGGCGTCCACGGACGCGATCGCCACCCACCTGTCGCGCCATGGCTTCCTCGTGGTGGGCCAGGTCCGGACCGCGGAAGCCGCCCGGACCGCCGCCCGCTACACGGATCCCGACGTCGTCCTGGTCGATGCCGCGGTCCGCGACGGGTGGCGCGCGGTGGTCGCGGCACTCGACGGCGTGCTCGCGCAGGCCCACATCGCGGTCCTCGCGTCGTACTGGAGCTCCGACGAGCGGCGTGCCGCGTCCGCGAGCGGGATCGGCGGCGTCATCCTCAAGGCGGTCGAGGGCGACTCGCTTGCCGGCCGTCTTCGGGAGATCGCGGCGCAACCCTGAGGGCGGCGACCTCCTCCCCGCCGCCACGGACGAAGGCCGGTCCCGATGGACCGGCCTTCGTCATCTATCCGGGGTGTCAGCCCGCGAGCGCCGCACCGCCCGTGCGAACCGCGGCCGCTGGCTCGGGCCGGGATGTCAGTGGCGCTTCACCACCAGCGTGCCGGCGACCATGTCGTGCCAGCCGCGCTTCCGCGGCTCGAACGCGACCCAGATGACGCCGAGGTAGAAGATCCAGAAGCCGATCATCAGCATGATGTACCGGAGGATCCCCGTCCCCCAGCCGATCGGTCCGCCATCGCGCTCGCGCGCGACGCGCAGGCCGAGGACGGACTGGCCGATCGTGGCGCCGCGCTTCACCCACAGGACGACGAAATAGAGGACAGTGACAAGCAGGGTCATGATCCCGAGGAACGAGAGCGCCGCCAGGAAGCCGACGCCGAGGACGACCGCCTGATCGTTGGTGATCGTGCCGTCGGTGCTCACCGACGCGACGGCGCCGAGTCCGATGGCGCCTGCGATCGCGAGGACCACGAACCAGAAGATCGAGGTGACGATCCCGAGGATGAACCCGTCGATGATCCACGCGATCGTGCGGATCCAGAAGCCTGCGAACTCCCAGCCCGGCCCCGGGCCGACGGCTCCAGCGGCCGGGCCGGACGCGGCGACGTAGCCCGTCCAGCTGGTCGGGGCGGGTGCCACGGGGGGCGGCGGCGGCGCT
>CAIYQJ010000415.1 GCA_903928275.1 uncultured Chloroflexota bacterium | reverse complement strand
CCGGCGCCACGCAGCCCTGACGAGCGAACGGATCGGACGTCGGCTGGGCCATTCGACACGACCCGGCCGACGCCGCATCCTCGCTTGATGGCACGCATCCTCGTCGTGGACGACGAGCCCCACATCGTCGACGTGGTCACCGCGTACCTCGTGCGCGAGGGCCACGTCGTCACGACCGCCTCGGACGGCGAGGCGGCGCTCGAGCGAGCGCGCGCCGACGCGCCGGACCTCATCGTCCTCGACGTCATGCTTCCGCTGCGGTCCGGCTTCGACGTCCTGCGAGAGCTGCGCGCCGCCGGGTCTTCCCCCGCCGTGATCCTCCTCACCGCGCGCGATGACGTGATCGACCGTGTCGCCGGCCTCGAGATCGGCGCGGACGACTACCTCACCAAGCCGTTCGAGCCCCGCGAGCTCGTGGCGCGCGTCGGTGCGGTCCTCCGTCGCACGTCGGCGCCGCCGACGACCACCACAGCCGCCGGCGAGCCTGCCCGGCCGTACTTCGACCTCGCGATCGATCCGGCGGGTCGCGAGGTCACCCGCGGCGGCGACCCGCTCCCACTCACCCGCGTCGAGTTCGACCTGATCGCGGCGCTCGCCGCGCACCCCGGCGTCGTGCTCACCCGGGAGCAGCTCGGGGAGCTCGTCTTCGGCGAGTCGTTCGATGCCTTCGACCGCACGATGGACAGCCACGTGAAGAACCTGCGCCGGAAGCTGGGGGCGCGACCCGACGGCGGCCAGTACGTGGAGACGATCCGTGGCGTGGGCTACCGGGCGGCCCGGCCGTGAGCCTGCGGGTGCGGCTGGCGGCCGCGTTCGCCGCCGTCGCGCTCATCACGGCGGCAGCCGTCGCCCTCGCCACGCCGGTCATCCTCGGTCGCGGATTCGCCCAGGTCCTCGGCGATGCCACCGGCGGGCCGGGGGCCGGCGCAGGCCACGGCCCGGGACCCGGGGCGGGGATGCACGCCCAGCAGGTCCAGCAGGACACGATCCTCACGATGATCGTCGTCGCGATCGTCGCGGCCGCCGTCGCCTCGCTCATCGGCGTGGTCCTCGCGGGGCGGATCGCGGGTCCTCTCGACCGGCTTCGGGTCGCCGCCGTCGCCGTCGCGCATGGCGACCTCCAGCGCCGCTCGGGCCTGGCGGATCGGACAGACGAGATCGGCCTCCTCGGGCGGTCGTTCGACACGATGGCGCGCGAGCTCGAGGAGGACGCGGCGTCGCGCAAGCGCTTCTTCCAGGATGTCGTCCACGAGCTCAAGACGCCGCTCGCAGTCATCGATGCCACGGCCACCGCGGTCCTCGACGGCGTGTATGCCCACGAGGATCGGCACCTCGAGACGATCCGGGCGCAGTCGCGGCTCCTCGCGAGGATCGTCGACGACCTGCGCACCATCAGCCTGGCGGAGGCGGGCCAGTTGCCGCTCCGGCTGACGTCGGTCGACGTCTCCCGCGCGGCGTCGGACGTCGCACAGGCCTTCGATGCGCGGGCGCGCGAGGCCGCCGTCCGCATCGGCGTGGCAGTGACCCCCGGGCTCGTCGTCGGCGCCGATCCCGGCCGCCTCCAGCAGGCGCTCGCCGCCCTCGTCGACAACGCGATCCGCCACGCGCCACCGGGCAGCGACGTCGTCGTCCAGGCGGGCGCCACGGCCGGGGGTCACGTGCGGCTCGCCGTCCGGGACGCCGGGCCCGGGGTGGCCCCTGCCGACCGTCCGCACGTCTTCGACCGCTTCTACCAGGCGGACGTCTCCCGCGACCGGTCGGCGGGGACGAGCGGGCTCGGCCTGTCGATCGTCAAGGCGCTCGTGGAGGCCCAGGGCGGCACCGTCGGCGTCGACGACGTACCGCCGCACGGGGCGGCCTTCTGGATCGAGCTGTCGTCCACGGCTCCCGCTGGGCTCGTGCCCGCCTGATCCGGTCTGTCGCTGGCGAAGCCTCGGTCGGGCCGACCGGCCGGGACCGTGTG
>CAIYQJ010000414.1 GCA_903928275.1 uncultured Chloroflexota bacterium | reverse complement strand
GTCCTCCACGTGGACCCGCGCCTCCGCGTGGTGGCCGACCGACCCGACGCCGCGGCCATCGCGGCCGCCGGCGTGCCGACGGGCGACCACATGCTCTGGGTCAAGCCGTGGCCGGTCCGGCTGGACACGCCCCGCGACGCGGAATCGATCGTCGCAGCCGTCGCCGCGTACGAGGCCCACTACGCCGCGTACTACGAGGCGAACCGCGAGCTCCTCGAGGCCGACATCCCCATGCACGACCCGCTCCCGCGGGTTGCGATGGTCCCCGGCCTCGGGTCGATCACGGCCGGCGCCAGCGTCGAGGACGCCCGACGCGCGGCCGATGTCGCCTTCCACGCGCAGTCGACGCTCGCGCGAGCGCGCGACGCGTTCGGCGAGCTGGCGCCCCTGGCCGACGCCGAGACGTTCCGCTTCGACTACTGGCCGATGGAGCTGTACAAGCTCACGCTCGGCGACCCGGCCCGCCCGTTCGCCGGGACCGTCCATATCGTGACCGGCGCCGCGTCGGGGATCGGTCGGACGATCGCGCTCGAGCTCGCCAGGGCCGGCGCGAGCGTCGTCGCCGGGGACCTCGACGGGGAGCTCCTGGAGACGCTGGTCGCCGAGGCCGTCGCGGCCGGCGCGCCCGAGCCGGCATGGGTCGCCGGCGACCAGTCTCGCGAGGACGTCGTGCTCGAGACCGTGCGGACCGCCGTCCGCCGGTTCGGCGGCATCGACGGCGTCGTCGTCAACGCCGGGATCGGCGTGGCCTCGCCACTCGAGGACCTCGAGCTCGCGAGGTGGCAGCGCGGCCTCGACGTGAACCTCACGAGCGCGTTCCTCCTCACCCGTGAGGCGATGCGACGCATGCGGCTGCAGGGGATCGGCGGCTCGATCGTCTACGTCGCGAGCAAGAACGCCTTCGCGCCGGGTGCCGGCTTCGGCGGCTACTCGGTCACGAAGGCCGGGATGATCCAGCTCATGCGGATCGCAGCGCTCGAGGGTGGCCCGGCCGGGATCCGGACGAACGCCGTCAACCCCGACGCCGTGTTCGACAACTCGCGCCTCTGGGCCGGCGGCCTCCGCGAGCAGCGCGCCGCGGAGCACGGGATCCGGCCCGACGAGCTCGAGGACTTCTACGCGAAGCGCAACCTGCTCCACCGCCACGTCACCACGAAGGACGTCGCGAACGCCGTCATGTACCTGTTGTCCGAGGCATCGTCCCGGACCACCGGGTGCGTCATCCCGGTCGACGGCGGCGTCGCCGCCGCGTTCCCGCGTTGATCCCACGATCCGCATCGCGCAGCCCCCGCACAGGAGGAGGAGCCACGAGGAGCAGAAGGAGGAGAGCGATCCGTCATCGCATACCCACCGTCAGCGTCAACGATCCAAGGAGATGTGAATGACCCGATCCAGGATCATCGCCGGGCTCTTCGCCGCGACGATGCTCGTGACCGCGTGCTCGCAGTCGAGCGCAACCACGGCACCGTCGGCCGCGGCGCCCAGCGCCGCCGCTCCGGCAGCATCCGCAGCTGCCGTCGCATCCGCGGCCGCGGCCGCGTCCATGTGCGCCAAGCCGGCCCCGTTCGACGCCGGCCCCGTGAAGATCGCCATGGTCCGCCAGAGCGGCGCCGGCGACTACTTCCAGCAGTGGGGCGGCGGCTCGCAGAAGCAGGCCGATGCCCTCGGCTTCCAGATGCAGGTCTATGACGCCCAGGCCGACAACGCGACCCAGGCGACGCAGATGCAGACCGCGATCGACTCCGGCGTGGCCGGGATCATCGTCGACCACGGCCTCGCCGACACGATGAACCCGCTCATCAAGCAGGCGCTTGACAAGAACATCCCCGTCGTCGTCTACGACGTCGAGACCACCGACCCGCGCGTCATCCACACGACCCAGAGCGACGCCGACATGGCGACCAAGGTCCTCACCGTCATGACCAACGACCTCGGTCCGAGCGCCCAGGTCGGCTACGTCAACGCCCTCGGCATCGCGCCCCTCGACCGCCGGAACGTGGTCTGGGAGCAGTTCGTCAAGCAGAACACCTGGCTCCAGAAGTTCTTCGTCGGCAAGTACACGAACGCGACGGCCACGGACAACGCCGTCCTCGTCGACGCAGCCCTCAAGGCCAACCCCGACGTCAAGGGCATCTTCGCCCCGTACGACGAGCTGACCAAGGGCACGCTCGTCGCCGTGAAGAACAACGGGCTCTCGGACAAGATCAAGGTCTACGGCATCGACATCTCCAACGCTGACCTCGAGCTCATGACGGCCCCCGGCAGCCCGTGGGTCGCGACCGCGGCCACGGATCCCGCCGGCGTCGGCGCGGCCGTCGTCCGCGCGATGGGCCTCACGCTCGCGAAGCAGCTCCAGGGGACCGACTTCAAGTTCCCGGCGGCGCTCATCACCCAGAAGTACCTCGCCGACAACGGCATCACGAACATGGACCAGCTCCGTGTCGCGATGCCCGAGCTCGCCGAGGCCAGCCAGATGATCGGCTGCTGGATCAAGGTGGCCTACTAGAAGCGTCTCCCGTCGTCCGG
>CAIYQJ010000413.1 GCA_903928275.1 uncultured Chloroflexota bacterium | reverse complement strand
CCGGACGAGATCGACTACATCGTGGCGCACGGGACCTCGACGTCACTCAATGACGTGACCGAGACGCGTGCGATCAAGGCGGCGTTCGGCAGCGCGGCCGCCGGCCGGGCGATCAGCTCGCCGAAGTCGATGATCGGCCACCTCGTCGGCGCGGCCGGGATCGCGAGCGTCCTCACCGCGATCGGTGCGCTGCGCGACCAGGTGGTCCCGCCCACGCAGAACCTCTTCGAGCCCGACCCGGAATGCGACCTGGACTACGTGCCGCTCGTCGCGCGCCGCATGCGCGTGGACACGGCGATGGTCAACGGCTTCGGGTTCGGCGGCCAGAACGCGGTGGCCATCTTCAGGCGCTACCAGGGGTAGGCCGCGAGCTCACCCGTAGGTGAAGAGGTCACCGCACGGGAGCGAGTCCTGGTCGGGGAGGACCGACCGGAGCGAGACCTGCAGCTCCAGGCCCCGCTGGGCCCAGGCGGCGGTCCCGGCGCGCCAGAAGTCCGTGTAGCCCCACGGCGCGAGCGCACCCTCCGGGAGGCGGGCGGCCGCGGCGTCGGCGGCCGCGGCGTTTAGGACAGCGCACCGCGCGATCGGCCACGCGTCCAGTGGCGACGCGAACGGCTCGCCGAACGTCCGCGGGTCCCCGCCGAACGGCCAGCCGGTCGCGCCGAGGTCCGGGCTGGAGAAGGGCGCGACGCCGTCGCGGACGTGCACGAAGACCGCGACCTTGGTCGGGAAGAACCGCGTCCAGCCGGGGTCCGCCCAGCCGTCCGCGCCGGCGAGGGTCTCGGGCTCCAGGAGTGCGTCGCCGAGCGCGGTCAGCCGGTCGATGCGCGGGTCCGGCTGCCAGTAGCCCGAATCGAGTGACCGCGCCGTGACGGTCCGGACGGTGGCGCGGCCGCCGCCCGCGGTCGGCGCGATGAACGTGTATCCGGTGGCACCATGACCCGGCGGCGTCTTCCCCGGGACCGGGACCGGGTCCACGCTCAGATCGTGCGCGGGGAGGCCGGCGGCCGTGGCGAGGCGCGCCGTGACGCGGGCGAGTCCGGACGGGGACAGGCGCCGCTCCACCAGCCGCCCGGTCTGCAGATCGAGGTGGATGACGCGCCCGTCGGCGAGGTACTCCTCGCGACGCGGGTCGACGCAGGCGTCGGCGCAGACGTCGAGCCGCACGAGCAGGTCCGCCGCCGCGGCCGGCGACGGCGAGGGCGACTGCACAGGCGACGGAGCCGGATCGGGCGTGGACGTGGGCGGCGGAGCGACGGTGGGCGTGGGGACCGGCGACGGGGCCGGCGACCGGGGCGCGGTCGCGGGCGCGATCGGGGCGGACGGCGACGGCGACGCACCGGCGGGGGCGGCACACGCCGCGGCGTCGACGGCGAGTGCGAGCGCGAGGAGCGCGACTGTCACGCGGCTCGTGACCGTGGCGGGAAGGCTGCGCGTCCTCATCGTCCCTCCCGTCGCCCACCGGGCCGCCGATCGGCCCGCAAGGTGCGAGAGTACCCGGCTCGGTCCGGGCGGGCCACGGTCGGCGCGGGGGGGGTCGGAGCCGGGCGGACCCGGGGTCGGCTACTGCTCGGCGACGGCTTCCGTCTCGTCCTCCACGAGGCGGAGCATGTCGATCGTGTCGCTGAGGTGCGCGTTGAAGATCCGCCGTGCCACGTCGAGGAGCTCGAAGAGCTCAGCGTCGGCCACGCTGTAGATGATCGTCGTGCCTCGGCGCTCCGTCGCGAGGATGCGTTGCCCGCGAAGGACCGCGAGCTGCTGGGAGACGGATGAGGCCGGCGTGCCGGTGGCCTCCTGGATCTGGGTGACGCTCAGCGGACCGCTTCGCAGCAGCTCCAGGATCCGGACGCGCAGCGGATTCCCGAGGGCCTTGAAGAACTCCGCCTTGAACTGCCAGAGTCGCTCGGCGTCTTCGGGTCGCGGACTCCCATGTGCCATGACGGGTGATCGCGCCTCCGTGCGGGTCTTCGTGCATCCGGCAGGATGGGACGCCCTTGCCTGTCGCCGGGACGGCCGACGTGCTCGCGGGCCGCCGACGTTCCGCCCCGTCTCCTTGTCTTGCAGTCCTGCAATACTGCAAGATAACGGGCCAGAAGGTACCATGAGGTCATGCTCAAGGTCGACCCGCCTGGCAGACCCGAGGAACCGACGTCGCCGACGACGGACCTGCCGTGGGCCGTGGCGCTCAACGTGACCGACGACCGCGACGAGATCACTGTCACGCTGCTGACGCTCTCCGTGGTGGACGAGCTGCTGCGGCTGACCGGCCTGCTCCGGGTGCGCAGCCGGTCGGAGCTTCGGATCGCGACGATCCCGTCGCTGGAGCTCGACCTGCCGGACGGCACCGCGGTGCGGTTGCTCGACGCGCGCACACAGCCGCACGGGAGGGTCTCCTGGGTGTCCTGGACGTACGACCGACCGGAGATCATCCCGGACCGGCTCGAGGCGCGCATCGACCGCATCGAGCTGGAGCACCGGGTCGGGGGGACCGCCCGCGTGGAGCTCCCTGGGCCGTGGACCTTCTCGTTCTCTGTCCGACCGCCGACGACCGTCGACGGCACCGTCGATCCCGACCGGGGCGGCAGGAAGGCATGATGGAGCTCGCAGCACTGCTCGAAGGCGCCCGGACCGCACCGCCCAGCCGCCGGATCGAGCTGCGCGACCAGATCGCGGCGTATGGTGTCCCGGCGATCGAAGGCGTCCGGCCGTGGCTCGACGACGATCGGCTCGCGGCCTTCGCGGTCCGCGTCATCGAGCAGGTGGGCATCGAGGGAGAGCCCGCCCAGGCCACCAGGGTGCTGCGATCGGAGCGGGGGCGCGTGCCGGCCAACGTCACGGGCGATGTCGACTGGGCGCTCCAGCGACTCAAGGCGGCGCGTCGGCCGGCACAGCAGCCGGCCAGCCCGGCCACGCCCGTGGTCGCGAGCCAGCGTCGCGAGCCGGCGCGATACGACTCCGTCACGAGGCGTCGACCGCGCTGACTGCGGGAAGCGAGCGCGCGGCGCGCGGTCAGGCCACGCTCCGCGCCTGAGGTCAGTCCCGGAGCCGGCGGCCCTCGAAGGCCTCGAGCGCCGCGGCGACATCGTCGAGGAGCGGGCGGGCACCGCCCGCCGCGTAGTCGTACCCCACCTGCACGGACGTCGAGACGACGATGAGCCGGGCCCGCCCGTACGGGCCGTCGGGCGCGGTCACCCGGAACTCGGTCGTGAAGCTCCGCGTCCCGATGTGCGCGGTGCGCACCTCCACGGCGAGGAACTCCCCGAAGAACGCGGGGGCTCGGAACGTGAGTCGGGCCTCCGCGAGGATGAAGGACTGGTCCTGCTCGGTGGCGCCGATCCCCGCGCGACCGCCGGCGGCCGCACGGTAGTAGCCGGCTCGCGCGAGCTCCACGTACGTGAGGTAGACCGCGTTGTTCACGTGGCCCATGGCATCCGTGTCGCCGAACCGGACCTCGACGGAGCGCCGGTAGCGGAACGTGCCGGACAGGTCGCGCGGGTCGGCGGGGACCTCGACGCGGCCGTCGCCGACGGACTCGGCCGGGTGGAGCGGCGCGCGGCCGCGCTCGTCGTAGACCATGGGACCGCGAGTGTAGGGTGCCGGCCGGGCGGGCGCACCGCGGTTGACATCGATCCGCCATCCGCGTACGGTTCAACACATGAGCAGGCTGATGCACATATGAGCATGGCAGTCGCCACGGCGGCCGCGCGCCGGAGCGAGCCGCTCCCCGATGAGACGCGGCTCATGCTCCGTGCCGCCCAGCTCTACTACCGGCTCAACCTCACCCAGGACCAGGTGGGCGAGCGGCTCGGGGTCAGCCGGTTCAAGGTCGGGCGGCTCCTCGACCGGGCGCTGCGCGAGGCGGCCGTCCGGATCGAGGTCGTCCATCCCGCGGCTCGCCTCGTGGAGCTGGAGGACGCGCTCGTCGACCGGTTCGGGCTGGCCGGCGCCGTCGTCGTGGACGTGCCCGCGACGGGGTCCGTGGCGGATGACGAGCTCCTCGCCAGGGAGTGCGTCGCGGAGGCGGCAGCGGCCCACCTCGCGTCGCTGCGGCCCGTCGGCGCGATCGGCGTCTCGTGGGGCCGCACCATGCTCGAGCTGGCCGCGCACCTGCGTCCCGGCTGGACCGCCGCCACGGAGATCGTCCAGCTCAACGGCGCCACGTCCCGCTCCGCCTACCCCACGCGCGCCCACGAGATCGTCGAGCGGTTCGGCGCCACCACCGGCGCCGCCATCCGGCTCATGGCCGCCCCCGCGATCGTCGGTTCGCACGAGCTCCGCGACGCGCTCGAGGCGGACCCGTCGGTGGGCGAGACGCTCGCGGCCGCGCGGGCCTCCGCAACCGCCGTCTTCAGCATGGGCGTCATGGGCCCCGACAGCGTGCACGTCGCGTCGGGCTATCTCGGCGACGCCGACCTCGCGGCGCTCGCGGACGCCGGTGCGGTCGGCGACGTCCTGGGGCGGTTCCTGTCGCTCGAGGGTCGCATCGCCCTCCCGTCGCTCGACCAGCGGACGATCGGGCTGCCGCTCGGGGAGCTCCGCGCGAAGGCGCTGACCGTCGGCCTCGCCGCCGGCACCGGGCGGGGCCCCGTCGCTCTCGCGGCACTGAGAGCGGCGTGCGTCACCGTCCTCGTGGCGGACGAATCGACCGCCGCCTGGGTGCTCGACCATGCGTGACCCGCACGATCCCCGGGACCACCCTTCGGCGACGCGGGCGACCCCTTCCCCCGTCGAGGTCCGCGACATCGTCCGCCGGATCGTCGACGCCACGCTCGCCGGCGACAGCACGATCCCCACGGGGAGCGCTGCGGGGCCGGACGCGACCACCGCCGGCGCTCCGGCCGCCACCGGGCATGTCGCCGTCGCGATCGGTGCCGACCACGGCGGCCGGCAGATGAAGGACAGGATCGGCAGGCTGCTGGCAGAGACCGGCTTCGAGGTCCGCGACTGCGGTACGAACGGGCCCGAGCCGGTGGACTACCCGGACTTCGCCCACGCGGTGGCCCGCCTCGTCGGCGACGGGACCTGCCGCTGGGGCGTCATCGTCGATGGGGCGGGGATCGGCTCGTGCATGGTGGCCAACAAGGTCCCCGGTGTCCGCGCCGCGCTCTGCCACGACCTCTCGTCCGCCCGCAACAGCCGCGAGCACAACCACGCCAACGTCCTCACCCTCGGCGCCGGCTTCATCGGCGAGGCTCTCGCCCTCGAGATCGTGCGCGTGTGGCTGGGGACCGCATGGGGGCCGGGCCGTCACGCGGCCCGCGTCGGGAAGATCACGGACGTCGAGCGCACCTACATGCGAGCGCCGGGTGAGGGACGAGCAGGATGACCGAGACGAGCCAGCAACGGAACGACCTCGTGGAGACGATCACCCGGGAGGTGCTCGCCGCGCTCGGCGCCGGCGGCGCGCCGACCACCGCTCCCGGCGACCCCTGTGCGTCGTGCGTCGCCGGCTGCGCCGCCCGTTGCTCCACCAAGGTGCGCGACATCGTCGCCGGCGGTGCCTCGCGCGTCGAGTACCACGGCCACGCGGCCGATGTTCCCGGCGACCTCGCCCGCTATATCGACCACACCCTGCTGCGACCCGACGCCACGGCCGCCGACATCGACCGGCTGTGCGCCGAGGCGGCCGAGCATCGCTTCGCCGCCGTCTGCATCAACCCCACGTGGGTGCGCCGCGCCGCGGAGAACCTGCGCGGCACGGACGTCCCGGTCGCCTCGGTCATCGGGTTCCCGTTCGGGGCGGCGACGAGCGAGGTCAAGGCGCTCGAGGCGCGGCGCGCCATCCGGGACGGCGCCCGCGAGATCGACATGGTGATCAACATCGGGGCCCTGCGGAGCGGGATGTTCGACGTGGTGCGCGAGGACATCGCGCGCGTGTCGGATGCCTGCCACGAGGCCGGCGCCGCGAACAAGGTGATCATCGAGGCGGCGCTCCTCACCGACGAGGAGAAGGTCATCGCCTGCCAGCTCGCGCGGCAGGCGAAGGCGGACATGGTGAAGACCTCCACGGGATACGCCTCGGGCGGGGCCACCGTCTTCGACGTCGCGCTCATGCGCGAGACGGTCGGTCCCAGGATGGGCGTCAAGGCAGCCGGGGGCATCAGGACGGCCGAGGACGTGGCCGAGATGATCGCGGCCGGGGCGACCCGCATCGGGGCGTCCGCCGGCGTGACGATCGTGACGGGAGCGAAGGGTGGGCATGGCACGTATTGACCTCCGGGCGTACTGCTTCCTGGACAGCCTCCAGGCCCAGTACGCGGCCTTCCTCGGCACGGTGGCGCAGGGCTTCCTGCCGCTCGCGGGCGACGCGTCGCTCTCGGTCGAGGTCTCGCCGGGCATCGAGATCAACCGGCTGACCGACATCGCGCTCAAGACGACGTCCGTGAAGCCCGGCATGCAGATCATCGAGCGCTACTACGGCATGCTCGAGATCCACTCGCCGTCGCAGGCCGAGGTCCGGGCGGCGGGCGCGGCGATCCTGGCCGAGGTCGGCGTGGCCGAGACGGACCGGATCAAGCCGCGCATCCTCTCGAGCCAGATCATCCGCCGTGTCGATGACCACCAGGCCCAGCTGATCAACCGGACGCGGCACGGCCAGATGCTCATCCCTGGCCAGACGCTCTACGTGCTGGAGCTGGAGCCGGCCGCCTACGCCGCGCTCGCGGCCAACGAGGCGGAGAAGGCGGCCCACATCAACATCCTGGAGGTGCGGGCCTTCGGTTCGATGGGTCGCATCTACCTCGGCGGGGAGGAGCGCGACATCGACGTCGGGTGGCGGGCCGCGGTGGCGGCGATCGAAGGGCTCGAAGGACGCGAAGCGAAGCCGTAGCGGCACGGCGCCGCGAACGCCGGATGTGAGGCGCACGACAGGGTCGAGAAGGAGAACGGATCGATGGCAGAAGCGCTCGGGATGATCGAGGCACGCGGATTCGCAGCGGTGGTCGAGGCCGCGGACGCGATGGTGAAGGCCGCCAAGGTCGAGCTGGTCGGCTACGAGAAGACGGGCGGCGGGTACGTGACCGCGGTCGTCCGCGGCGACGTCGCGGCAGTGAAGGCCGCCGTCGAGGCGGGCGTGCGCAACGCCGCCAAGGTCGGCGAGGTGGTCGCCAGCCACGTGATCGCCCGGCCGCACGTCAACGTCGACCTCGTCATGCCCCTCGGGCGGCTCGAGGAGGCGAAGGCCGAGTCCGGCGGCCACTAGGAACACTCGAGCGGGCGCGTCGGCCGGATCCGGCGCGCCCGCTCCCCCCAGCAGGTGGTGGAAGATGCTTCTCGGACGGGTGACCGGGACGGTCGTCGCGAGCCAGAAGGAGCCCCTCATGGAGGGCTGGAAGCTCCTCGTGGTGCGCCAGCTCGACGCGGAGAACCGGGAGACCGGCGCATACGTCGTCGCCACCGACGTGGTCGGGGCCGGCGTGGGCCAGGTCGTCCTCTACGCCACCGGAAGCTCGGCCCGCCAGACCGGGATGACGAAGGACCGGCCCTGCGACGCGGTGATCATGGCGATCGTCGACACGTGGGAGATCGGCGGGACGGAGGTCTACCGCGCGTAGCGGGCAGAGCCATGAACGAGCTCGATGGGCGCGAGATCTCCGAGATCATCGAACGGGTCCGCCAGCGGGTCGCGTCGGCGGGCGGCGCGCGGCCGGGCGCCGGCCTCCACGCGGAGGCGCGACTGGCGGCCGCCGGGTCGGCCGAGCTTGGCGACGGCATCCACGCCACTGTCGACGAGGCCGTGGCCGCCGCGACGCGGGCCTTCCGGGCCT
>CAIYQJ010000412.1 GCA_903928275.1 uncultured Chloroflexota bacterium | reverse complement strand
TCCTCTTCGAGAGCCACCTCGGGCGCGGTCCGGCACGCTACGAGATCGTGACGACGGCCACGTTCGGCGCGTGAGTCGCGGGCCGCCCACCGCCGCGACGCACGGGGTCCCCGCAGGCGATTTGCAGGTCGGTCGCCGGTCGGCGACACTTGCGGCCGCAGCAACCCCATTCGCCCCACGATCGCGGGCTACCGCGCGCAGGAGCAGCATCATGAGCCAGCGGACGAAGTTCGTCCTCGACGAGGAGCGGATCCCCCGCACCTGGTACAACATCGTCGCCGATCTGCCAGTGCCCCCGCCGCCTCCGCTCCACCCGGGCACGGGCCTGCCGCTCGGCCCCGATGACCTCGCGCCGCTCTTCCCGATGGCGCTCATCCTCCAGGAGGTGAGCACCGATCGGTACATCGAGATCCCGGACCCGATCCGCGACGCGTACCAGCTCTACCGTCCCAGCCCGGTCTACCGGGCTCACCGCCTGGAAAAGGCGCTCGACACCCCCGCGCACATCTACTACAAGTACGAGGGGGTCAGTCCGGGCGGGAGCCACAAGCCCAACACTGCCTTCGCGCAGGCGTGGTTCAACAAGAACGAGGGCGTGAAGCGCCTCGCGACCGAGACCGGTGCGGGACAGTGGGGCACCAGCCTCGCGATCGCCGGCGCGCTCTACGGCCTCGAGGTCAAGGTCTACATGGTCCGCGCGAGCTACGACCAGAAGCCGTACCGCCGGATGCTCATGGAGGTGTACGGCTCGGAGGTCGTCGCCAGCCCCTCGCCGACCACGGAGTACGGGCGCCGGGTCCTCGCCGCGACGCCGGACAGCCCGGGGTCGCTCGGGATGGCGATCTCCGAGGCCGTCGAGGACGCCGCCACCCGCGACGACACGAAGTACTCGCTCGGCTCGGTGCTCAACCACGTCCTGCTGCACCAGACCGTCATCGGTCAGGAGGCGATCGAGCAGATGGCGATGGCCGGCGAGGAGCCGGACGTCGTCATCGCCTGTGCTGGCGGCGGCTCGAACTTCGCCGGCATGGCCTTCCCGTGGCTCGGCCGGAAGCTCCGCGGCACCGGCACTCCCCGGATCGTGGCGGTGGAACCCGAAGCGGCACCGAGCATGACGCGCGGCGTCTACACGTACGACTTCGGCGATACCGCCCGGCTCACGCCGATGGTGAAGATGCACACGCTCGGCCACGACTTCATCCCGGAGCCCATCCACGCGGGCGGCCTCCGCTACCACGGCATGGCACCGCTCGTGAGCCTCGTGAAGGACCTGGGTCTCATCGAGGCGCGCGCCGTGCACCAGAACCCGACCTTCGAGGCGGGCGTGCTGTTCGCCCGGACCGAGGCGATCCTGCCCGCGCCCGAGTCCAACCACGCGATCCGCGTGGCGATCGACGAGGCACTCGAGGCCCGTGAGGAGGGGACGCCGCGCGTCATCCTCTTCAACCTCAGCGGCCACGGCCACTTCGACCTCTCGTCCTACGAGCGCTACCTGTCCGGTGCGCTCCAGGACTTCGAGTATCCGGCCGAGCGCGTCAGGGCCGCCCTTGCTGCCCTGCCGGTCGTCGGCGGCTGACGCGGCGCGTCGCGTCGACGTTCGCCGCGCCAGGAGCTGAGAGTCCCGGTGCCCACGCTGGCATGCTGGTCATGCGGCAGGCGCATCTACACGCCGTCGCGCGTGGAATCGCTCGCCGCGGATGAGCGCCGCTGCCAGCAGTGCGGCGTCCTGATGCACCTGGAGCGCCGCGACGTGGACCGCCGCGAGCGCGTCCGGCGACAGAACCCCCCGGACGATCCGGGCCCGCCGCCAGACACCGGCGAGCGCAGGATCGACGAACGGCGCGATGTCCAGCGGCGGCGCCGGTCGTAGGGAGCCTGCTCGGGGCGGCGGCCGCCGGCTGCCGGGCGCCCGTGCTTCGGGCACGCGAGGCTCCGACCGTCAGACCGCGGACCGACGGTCCCCGATGTGCGGAGGCGCCACGAGACCGTGACGGAGTGCGAAGGCGACGGTCTCCAGCTTGGAATGCGTGCCAAGCTTCGCCATGATGTTCTGCACGTGCGTGCGCAACGTGTTCGGGGCGACGGACAGCTGCGCGCAGATGCTGGGCGAATCCAGGCCTTCGACCAGCATGTGGAGCACGTCGAGCTCGCGGGGAGTCAGCGGCTCCATCACTCCGCGCTCGGCGGCGTGTCCACGCGAGTCCGCGACCCGCAGGGCGATCTCGATGATGACCGCCCGCGGCAGCAGGACCTCGTGCGCATGGGCCGCGCGGACGGCAGCGACGACATCGTCGAGCGCCTGGTCCTTCGTGAGATAGCCGTCGGCGCCGGCCTGGATCGTCTCGAGGATCGTGTCGTCGTGGGCGACCGCGGTGAGCATCACCACCGTGGCCGCGGGCTGCCTCGACTTGATGAGTCGGACCGCTTCGGTCCCGGTGCCGTCCCCGAGGATGTAGTCCTGGAGAACGACGTCGACCGGCACGTCGAGGACCTGTCGCAGCTCGACGATGCTCGAGGCGGTGCCGACCACTTCCATGTCGGGCTCGGACGCGAGGGCCGCCACCAGCGCATCGACGAGGACCCGGTGGTCGTCGACGACGAGGATCCGGATCGGCTGATCCCCACTCATGACTTGCACCCGTGCCCCCCTTCGAGTACTGCGCTCGACCGATGATAGTCCCACCGGGAAGAGTGCGGCTCGCGCTCGACGCGCCGTCGCCGACACGTCGGGAGGGGGGCGTGAAGCCGGCCGCGGGCTGTCGACGGGAGCCGTAGACTGCCGGCCATGCGGATCGCGCTCATCGGGCTCGGGCTCATCGGCGGTTCGATCGCGCGCGCCCTCCGGGGTTCCCCGGACAGTCACTCCGTCGAGCTCGTCGCGTGGACGCCCCGCGGGGACGGGCCCCGGGCCGCCCGGGCTGCCGGCGCGATCGACGAGGCCGCCCCCGACCTGGCATCCGCGGTGCGCGCCGCGGACCTCGTCGTCCTCGCGGCGCCGCCCCTCGCGACGCTCGCGCTCCTCGATGATCTCGCCGCCCTGTCGCCCGCCAGCCTGGCGCCGGGAGCCACCGTCACCGACGTCGCGAGCACCAAGGGCGCGATCGTCGCCAGGGCCGCTGCGTCCGGCGTCCGCTTCGTGGGCGGCCACCCGATGGCGGGCCGCGAGACGACCGGGTTCGGCGCCGCGACGCCCGACCTGTTCGTCGGGCGGCCGTGGGTCATCGTGCCGGCGGTCGGCTCGGGGACCGCCGATGTCGCGCGTGTCGAGGGCCTCGCTCGCGCGTGCGGTGCGAACCCCGTCCGCATGGACGCCACGACCCACGACGCGCTCGTCGCCGCGATCAGCCACGTCCCGCTCGTCCTCGCGGCCGCGCTCGTCGAGGCTGTCGCCGGCCCGCCTGGGGCCGGGAGGCCCCCCGATTGGCCCGCGGCCCGCGCGCTGGCCGCGAGCGGGTGGCGAGACGCCACGCGCCTCGCCCGCGGCGACCCCGCGATGGGAGCCGGGATCCTCGCGACGAACGCACCCGCGGTGGCATCGCGGCTCCGCCTGCTCGCGGCTCGCCTCGATGCGTGGATCGGGGAGCTCGAGGTCACCGGGAGCCCCGACCCCGAGCGGCTCACGGCGTTGCTGGCGGAGGATCAGGCGCGGGCCTTCGAGGCGCCGACCGGGGACCCGGCCGCCAGCCCGGCCGTCACGCGAACCGCCGTCGACCCCGACGCGCGCTCCTCGGCCACATCCGACGTGGGCGCTGAGCCGTGACGGACGAGCTCGTCCTCGTCGTGCCGCGTGGCGTCGCGCCCGGACCGATCCCGTGGCACGGCATCGTGGCGGACCACGTCGTCGAACGGCTCGCCGCGATCGAGCGCGCAGGGGAGTTCCGACCGCGAGCGGAGGTGGAGCGCGACCCCTCCTGGAAGCAGCTGATCCCGTACGTGGTCCTCCGCGACCGTGACCGGACGTTCCTTATGCGCCGGACGCGAGCCGGGGGCGACGCGCGTCTCCACGACCTTTGGTCGATCGGGATCGGGGGCCACGTGAACCCGCTCGACGGCGGGGTGGCAGGCGGGCTCGTTCGCGAGTGGACCGAGGAGCTCGTCGCGGACTTCGTGCCGGAGTTCCGTCCGGTCGGGCTCCTCAACGACGACACGACGGACGTCGGATCGGTCCACCTCGGGGTCGTGTGCGTCGCCGAGGCAGCCGGGCGCCCGGTCGCGGTACGCGAGACCGACAAGCTGCACGGCTCCTTCGCGACGGCGGCCGACGTGCAGGCCGTCCTCGACTCGATGGAATCGTGGAGCCGTCTCGTCGTCGACTTCCTGGCTCACGCATACCCTGGCTCCGCGCCCCGAGCGCCGGGTTGAGGCCCGGGGTCGCTCGCGCACCGGGACCGCGCGGGGACGAGGCTGCCGGAGCATCATCGCTGGACACGGCACCCACGATGAGATCGAGGCCATGAGAAGCCCGGACCGGCCGGGCGAACGTTGTCGGGCCAGGAGGCACCGTCCGTGAACATCCTCGACGTCGCGCCCTTGCTCGGGCTCGTCCTCGCCATCGTGATCGTCCTCGGCGTGCTCTACCTGAGCGTCCGGATCGTCGCCGAGTACGACCGCCTCGTCATCTTCCGCTTCGGGCGGACCGGCCCCGAGCTCCTGAAGGGGCCGGGCATCGTGTTCCTCATCCCCGTCGTGGATCGTCCCGTCCGCATCGACCTGCGGGAGCAGTTCATCGAGGTGCCGAGCCAGACCACGATCACGAAGGACAACGCCCCGATCACGGTGGACTTCCTCATCTACTGGCGCATCGTGGACCCGACGCGGAGCATCGTGAACGTCGCGAACTTCGCCGGCGCGCTGCAGGGCGTCGCCACGACGACGCTCCGCGCGGTCATCGGGGACATCCTCCTCGACGAGGTGCTGTCCCGCCGCGAGCAGATCAACGAGATCCTCCGGACGAAGCTCGACGGGGTCACCGAGCGCTGGGGCGGGAAGGTCACGACGGTGGAGATCCGCGAGATCACGCCACCCCGCGACGTGCAGGACGCGATGAACCGCCAGCTGTCCGCGGAGCGGACACGGCGCGCCGTCATCACGGAATCCGAAGGCCGACGCCAGTCCGAGATCAACGTGGCCGAGGGCGCGAAGCAGGCGACGATCCTGGCGGCGGAAGGCGACCGCCAGTCGCGCATCCTCCGCGCGGAGGGCCAGCGGCAGTCGGCGATCCTCAACGCGGAGGGATACGGCCAGGCGCTCGAGCGGATCTTCGCGGCCGCATCGATCATCGACCAGAAGACGATGGCGATCCAGTACCTCGAGACGCTCAAGGCGCTCGGCGCGTCGCCGTCGACGAAGTACGTGCTCCCGCTCGAGCTCACGGGGCTCGTGGAGTCGCTGTCGAAGATGGTGGGCGACGGGATGCGCGGCGGGGACGACCGGCCGCGGATCGGGCCGCCTCCGGACCCGCCGACGGCCTGATGCCGTCCGGCCTGCCGTTCCGCGCGACTCCCGTGTCCGCCGACCGCGCTCCCGATCCCGCCAAGACCGCCCGCGCTTCCGCATATACTCGCGGCGCTGGGGTCTCGAGACGCCTCTCCGCCGGGCGGGCGCTCCGGCCCCTCGACTGACCGCGAGAGGTCGATGGCACCCACGATCCTCGTCGTCGACGACGACCCGAACGTCCAGCGCCTTCTCTCCTACACCCTCCGGCAGGAGGGCTTCGAGGTGAGCGTCGTCGCGGACGGCGCCGAGGCCGTCCGCGCGTGGCAGGTCGAGCGCCCCTCGCTGATCCTCCTTGACATCATGCTGCCCAAGCTCGACGGGTACGCCGTCGCCCAGCGGATCCGCGAGGACGAGGCCGGCGGGAACCACACCCCGATCATCATGCTCACGGCCGAGGGCGACGTGGAGCAGCGGGTCCGCGGGCTGCGGGCCGGCGCCGACGACTACCTCATGAAGCCGTTCCACCCGGCTGAGCTGCTCGCGCGGATCCGGGGGCTCCTCTCGAGGTTCGCGCCGTCCGAAGAAGCGGTCGCCCGACCGCCCTCGGGTCACGTCATCGCCTTCTACGGCGCGAAGGGAGGGGTGGGAGCCACGACGCTCGCGGTGAACACGGCGATCGCGCTGCACCGGAACGTCGGCCGGTCGGTGGTCCTCGTGGATGGGAACCTCCAGTTCGGCGACCACCGCGTCTTCCTGGACCTGGGCCTCGACCGCAAGAGCGTCGTCGACATCGTGAGCGCTCCGACGATCGACGCGGAGCTCGTCCGCCAGGTCCTCGTCCGGCACGACTCGGGCATCGACCTCCTCCTCGCCCCGCCGTCGCCCGAGACCGCCGAGCTCGTCACGCCCGAGGCGCTGCCGCCGATCCTCGACATCCTCCGCGCCTCGTACGACTACGTCGTGGTGGACGTCGACAAGCGACTCGACGAGGTCAACCTGCGGATCTTCGATGCCGCCGAAGTGATCTACGTCGTCCTCACCGCCGACCTCTCGAGCCTGAAGAACGTCCGCATCATGCTCGAGACGCTCGCCAACCTCGGGTACGACAGCGCCCGGGTCCAGCTCGTCCTCAACCGATCGACCGCGTTCACGGGGATCAACGTGAAGAACGCGGAGGGCGCCCTCCGGCGGACGCTCGACCACCAGGTGTTGAACGACTACCGAGCCGCGATCAGCGCCCTCAACAGCGGGGCACCCGTCCTCGACACGAAGGCGGAGTCGCCGCTCGGCAAGGCGATCGTCGCGTTCGCGCAGGCGATCGACGCGGACGCGATGGGGACCGCCAGCCCGAGATCACGCGCCCGTCGCTGAGCGCCCGCGCGCCGCCGACGCGGTGATCCGCCGGAGATCCGACGGCGAGCGGGCGCAGTTCCATGGACGATCAGGCGGTGAGAGCGGCCCGCTACGGTCGGCGACATGCTCGTCACTCTCCAGTCGGCCACCATCTCGGGGCTCACGGGTCATGTCATCCGCGTCGAGGTGGACGTGGCGCCCGGGCTGCCGGGGTTCACGATCGTGGGACTCGCGGACACGGCCCTCCAGGAGGCGCGCGAGCGCGTGCGGGGTGCCCTGCGCAATAGCGGCTTCGTCCACCCTCCCCGCCGGATCACCGTGAACCTCGCTCCCCCCGACATGCGGAAGGCCGGCTCGTCGCTGGACGCCGCGATCGCGCTCGGCATCCTCGTCGGGTCGGAGCAGATCACGCCTCGGGAACGGTGGGCGGCGGTCGGCGAGCTGTCGCTCGGCGGGGAGATCCGGCCCGTCCCGGGGATCCTGCCGCTCGCCCTTGCGCTCCGGAGGCGCGGCGAAGTCCGCGTGGCCGTGCCCACCGGGACCGGCCCCGAGGCGCGACTCGTGCCGGGGCTCGACGTCGTCGAGGTCCCGGACCTCGTGCACCTCGCCGAGCTCGTCGCGCGGCGGCATCGCAGCCGTGCGTCCCGGGCGAGGACACCGGCCGCGATCCGTCTCGACCCAGTCGGCGAGATCGGCGGCTCGCGCCTCCCAGCGGGCCAGCCGCCCCACGCAGGGGGTCGGGACGGCCAGGCGCTCGGCCTCGCGGCCTGGGAGGTGCCTCCCCCGGACCTCGCCGAGGTGCGCGGCCAGGCGGAGGCTCGGCGCGGGCTCGAGATCGCCCTCGCGGGCGGCCACTGTCTCGTGCTCATCGGTCCGCCCGGGTCGGGGAAGACGCTCCTCGCTCGGACGGTGCCCACTCTGCTCCCGGCGCTTGACGACGCTGAGGCTCTTGCGGCCTCCATCGTCGCGTCGGCGGCCGGACTGGGCCCGCTGCGCTCGCTCGTCCGGCGTCGCCCGTTCCGCGCACCGCACCACACGGCGTCGTATGCGGCCCTGGTCGGCGGCGGTCCGGGCCCGGCACCGGTAGAAGTGACCCTCGCGGACGGGGGAGTCCTCTTCCTCGACGAGCTGCCGGAGTTCTCACGGGACGTCCTCGAGGCCCTCCGCCAGCCCCTGGAGGAGGGGAGGATCGCAGTCGCGCGCGCCGGCCGGGCCGTCGTGTTCCCCGCGCGGTTCCAGCTCATCGCGGCGATGAACGCCTGCCCGTGCGGGCGAGCCGGCGACGGGGACGGCGGCTGCCGGTGCCCGCACGGGGCGCCGGAACGGTACGCGGCGCGCGTATCGGGCCCGCTGCGCGACAGGGTCGACATCTGGGCGTCGATGCCGCGGGTCGCGAGTGCCGAGCTCGTGGCCGCCCCGGATCCGGAGTGCTCCGCCGTCGTCCGCGATCGGATCGTGCAGGCACGGGTCGTCCAGTCCACCCGCAACGGGGGGATGCCCAACGCGCGCCTCGCCGGACGACGGCTGCGCTCCCTCGCCGCGCCCACACGCGAGGCCCGGACGCGCCTCGTGGAGCTCGGCGAGCGCCACCGGCTCTCCGGGCGCGGCGTCGAGCGTGCGCTTCGCGTGGCGCGGACGATCGCGGACCTGGCGTCGGACCCCGAGGTATCGGCCGACCACATCGCCGAGGCCGTGCGGTTCCGCGCGGCCTCCGGGCCCACCGCGGCCTGAGGCGCCCGATGCTGGGCGTGGGACGCGAGGGTCCCCTGGGCGAGCGGGTCGCGGACGATGGCGACGGCGGGCACGCACGTCTCCAAGCGCTCGGGCGGGTGGCGGACGAGCCGCCTGCCGGTGCGTACGGGCGCGGGCCGTCGACGGGCGGTGCGTCCGACGCTCACGGCGGCCGTGACGGGCTCGACGTCGACGGGGAGCACCTCGCGTGGGCCGTGCTCGCCTCCGTGGAGGGGCTCGGCCCGGTGGGGCTCATGGCGCTGGTCGCCCAGTGCGGCGACGCGCGGTGCGTCGTCGACATGGCCCGGCGGAGGGACGGACCTGCGCGGATCGCGCGAGTCGCCGGCTCGCGCCCCGGCGCGGTGGCGCTCGCCGAGCGGATCGCCGCAGCCGCCCGCGGCGAGGACTCGATCGCCCGGGCGCTCGAGGCCGCACGTGTGCGGGTGGTCACGTTGGACGACGATCCCTACCCCGCCTCCCTGGCACGGGTCGAGCTGCCGCCCCCGGTGCTGTTCGTCCGCGGTGCCATGGCGGCCATGAGCACGGCACGGCGGGTGGCCATCGTCGGCACGAGACGGCCCACCGATGCCGGCCGATCCCATGCGGCACGGATGGCCGGGGCGGTCGCGCGCACGGGCGCAGCGGTCGTCTCGGGTCTCGCAGTCGGGATCGACGGGGTCGCCCATGCCGCAGCCGTCGCCGTCGGGGGGACGACCGTCGCGGTGATCGGCGGAGGCCATGCACGGGGCATCCCGCGCGGCCACGCCCACCTCGCCGAGGCGATCGTCGCCGGCGGCGGCGCGATCGTGAGCGAACACGCGCCCGAGACGCATCCCACGCGCGGTACCTTCCCGCGTCGCAACCGCGTCATCAGTGGCCTCACCGAGGCGACGGTCGTCGTCGAGGCGGGCGTGAGGAGCGGCGCTCTCATCACGGCCGGCTGGGCGCTCGAGCAGGGCCGCGAGTGCTTCGTCGTTCCGGGACCGGTGGACGCACCCGCGAGCGCGGGATGCCTCGCACTCCTGCGCACCTACGGCGGGCAGGTCCGGGTGGTCGCCGGCGTAGCGGAGCTCATCGAGGACCTCGGCCTGGCGGACACCGGATCCGATCCCGGTCACCGCGACCGGACGCCGGTCCACCCGGGCGGGGCGCGATCGCTGTCCGGCGGGGCACCGCCGGCCACGCTCGGCGCGCTCAGCCATGCAGCGGTGCTCGCCGGCCTGCCCGCGGGCGTCGCGGACGTGGCCCGGGCGCTCACGGCCGGACCCCGCACAGCGGACCAGGTGGTCGCCGCCTGTCGCCTCCCGATCGCCGCGGTCCTGGCGGCGATGACGCTGCTCGAGGACCGCGGTCTCGTCGCCGGAGGCTATGGGCGATACCATCTCGCGGGCGCCCTCGTGGACCTGGCCTCGTGAGGGAGATGACGTCCGGGACTCCGACCCGGTCCGCCCGGCTCGCGCTGCGGAGGGTGGCGCCAGTGACCCCACCGCGCGGGCAGGGTGGGGTGTTTGCCAGCGAGCGTGGTCGGGTGCTACCCTCCGGCGGGACCGTACCGAGTCCCGGACGGGTGGGGCCCTTGAGGGGACGAGCCCACCCGCACCTGGAGGTTCTATTGCGAAACGTCGCCGCCGCGATGGTGGCCATGCCGCTGCTCGCCGCGCTCGTCGTCGTGTCGGCCGTCCGTCGATCCGCCGTGTCGCGAGCAGCCCTCGTCGTGGGTCTCGTGGCCCTCGTCGCCGTGGGGGCCGTCGCGCTCGCGCCCCGCGACGTGTCCGCGTTGCCGCCCACGCGGGTCGCGACCATCGTCCAGGCCCGTCTCTCGGGTCCGGTCCAGATGGACGCGGCCCTCGGCAGCAGCGTGACCATCGACTTCACGTCGCCGATGGACGCCTCGAGCGTCGCGGCGGCCCTGATCGTGGAGCCCGCGACGCCGGTCACGCTGCAGTGGCAACAGGGCGGGCTGCGCCTCCTCGTGGTCCCGACCGCGCCCTGGGCGCCGGGGACGTTCGTGACGGTCACCGTCGGCCCGGGCGCCCACGACGCGTCCGGGGCGGCCCTCGCGGCCGCGGTCAGGACATCGTTCGCCACTCGACCGGCCACGACCGCTTCGCTCGTCGCCACGAAGAAGGTGGGCGCGCGAATGGCCACCGCCACGTCGTTCGTCCTCACGTTCGACAGGCCCGTGAGCGCGGCAGCCGTCCAGGCATCTTTGCGCATCACCCCCTCGGTGAAGACGAAGGTCGTGACGCGCGTGGTCGGCGATCAGACGATCGTGACGATCACGCCGACGGCCCCCCTGAAGGCTGGGGCCACCTACACGGTGGGCCTCGCCGACGGCTTCCGGGACCTGGACGGCGCCGCGATCGCGGCGCTGCCGAGACTCGTGGGCCGCACCGTGGGCGCGCCGTCGATCGTCCGATTCCGGCCCGCCGCTCGCGCCACTGACGTGGCACGCGACGCCGTCCTGTCCGTCCGCTTCACAGACCGGATGGACCGGGCCGCGACGGCGAAGGCTCTCGTCGCGAAGGCGGCCGGCGAGACCCTTCGAGGCACGGTGACGTGGGCCGAGGGCGACACGGTCCTCGTCTTCACGCCGCGCTCCGCGCTCCCGTACGGGACGAAGGTCGCCATGACCATCTCCGCGAAGGCGAAGTCCGCCGGTGGCGTCGCGCTGTCACACACCGGGTCCACGACGTTCACGACGGTGAAGAAGCCGGCGAAGCCGGCGAAGCCCGCGAAAGCGAAGGTGACGGCCAAGCCGGTCCCGGCGAGCCGGTCCCGGGCCACCGCTCACGCCACGCCCGGCGCGGCCACGCCGAGCCCGGGGGCGACCGTCGGCGCCGGAGCGTGGGCGTCGGTGGAGCGGTACTACCTCGGCCTGCTCAACTGCACGCGGACAGGCGGCTGGGTCGCGGCGAACGGCGCATGCACGAGCCAGGGCGGCCGGGACGTGGCGCCGCTCGTGTTCGACGCCGGGATCGCCGACACGGTCTCTCGTCCCTACGCGAGGTACCTCGCCGAGCGCGGAGCGTGCGATCACTTCCTCGACGGCAACCCCGCGACGCGCCTGCGGCGCGCGGGCTACACGAGCTACCAGTGGGCGGAGAACCTCGGCTGCCCGTCCGGGGACCCGTCGCGCGGCGCCGTCGCCACGCAGCTGTTCTTCCAGAGCGAGAAGCCGTACAACGGCGGGCACTACGTGAACCTCATGAACGCGGCGTACACGCGCGTCGGCATCGGCGTGTGGGTGAGCCAGGGCAACGTCCGGATCGTGTCCGACTTCTACGCGCCCTAGAGGCGCGACGCGATGGCCCTCCTCCGCGACGTCGTGCTCCACCTCCAGAACGAACAGCCACTCCTCGCGGACCTGTTCGCCGTCCCCTCGGCGAAGGACGCCTGCGTCGTCTGCACGAACGTCCGCACGATGGCCGGGAAGCGGCCGCTCTTCGTCGACCGGATCGACTCCGTCTTCCTCTTCCCGCTCGAGCACGTGCGGTTCGTCGAGGTGCCGGTCACGGCGTCCGCGGGACTCATGGCGGCGCTCGGCAGCACCTCGGACGACGAGCCGCAGGAGGCACCGGAGCTCGAGATCGACGAGGATCTCATGCGTCGCATCCGCGATTCCTGACGTCCGCCGGGCGCGGGTGGCGAGCGGGCCACGAGCGGTCGGTGGTCGGGAAGCGACGACCCGATGCTAGACTCCGCCGCGATGAGCAGGAACCTCGTGGTCGTCGAATCGCCGGCAAAGGCGAAGACGATCGAACGCTACCTCGGGCCCGACTACCACGTCCTCGCCTCGTACGGGCACGTGCGGGACCTGCCGGCACGGCCAGCCAAGGGCCAGATGGGCGTGGATCTCGAGCACGACTTCGCGCCCGACTACGAAGTCGTCGCCGACCGGGTCAAGCAGGTCCGCGCGATCGAGAAGGCCGCCGCCTCGGCGTCCACGGTGTACCTCGCCACCGACCTCGATCGCGAGGGCGAGGCGATCGCGTGGCACGTCGCCGAAGCAGCGCACATCGCGCCGGAGAAGACCCGCCGCGTCACGTTCAGCGAGATCACGAAGCCGGCCATCCAGGCGGCCTTCGCGCACCCGCGGGCGATCGACGTCAACCTCGTCGATGCCCAGCAGGCGCGCCGCGTCGTCGACCGGCTCGTCGGCTACACGTTGAGCCCGCTCCTGTGGCGCAAGGTCCGCACCGGGCTGTCGGCGGGCCGGGTCCAGTCGGTGGCGGTGCGCCTCGTCGTCGAGCGCGAGCGCCTGATCCGCGCGTTCGTCACGGTGGAGTACTGGACGATCGAGGTCCTCCTGCGGACGGCCGACGCGGAGACGTTCACGGCCGACCTCGTCCGCGTCGATGGCGCGAAGCCCGTCATCGGGGACGAGGCGACGGCGCACGCGATCGCCGGCGAGCTCGAGGCCGCCCACCCGAGGGTCACCGGTGTGAGCCGCCGGGAATCAAATCGCACGCCGGCGCCGCCGTTCACGACGTCGACCCTCCAGCAGGAGGCGAGCCGCAAGCTCGGGTTCGCGCCGAAGCGGACCATGAGCGCCGCCCAGCGGCTCTACGAGGGCGTCGCGGTCGACGGCGAGCAGGTCGGGCTCATCACCTACATGCGCACCGACTCGGTCGCGCTGTCCTCGCAGGCCATCCGGGAGGCTCACGACGTCATCGCCGAGCGGTTCGGCGTCCCGTACGCGGTCCCCAAGGGTCGGCACTACAAGACGCGGTCGCGGACCGCCCAGGAAGCGCACGAGGCGATCCGGCCCACGTCGTTCGCCAGGGACCCCGAGAGCATCGCCGGGGCGCTCAAGCCCGACGAAGCGCGGCTGTACCGCCTCATCTGGCAGAGAGCGATCGCGAGCCAGATGGCCGCGAAGCGGCTCGAGACGACGGCGATCGACCTCGTGGACGGGCGGCTCGGGCTCCGGGCGAGCGCGACGCGGACGCTCTTCGACGGGTTCAGCCGGGTGTACACCGAGGGCCGGGACGACGGCGAGGAGGAGAGCGAGGCCACGCTCCCGGTCCTCAGCGAGGGGGATCGCACGGATGTCGCCCGGACAGAGACGGGTTCCGCCGATGTCCGACCGACCCAGCACTTCACGGAGCCGCCGCCGCGCTACACCGAGGCGACGCTCGTGAAGGCGCTCGAGGAGAACGGGATCGGTCGCCCCTCGACGTACGCCGCGACGATCTCGACGATCGTCGATCGCGGCTACGTCGCGGTCCGCGAGAAGCGTCTCGTCCCGGCGCCGATCGCGTTCATCGTCACCGACCTGCTCGTCACGCATTTCGGCGAGTTCGTGGACGTTGACTTCACCGCGCGGATGGAGGGCGACCTCGACGCGGTCGCGAGCGGCGAGAGGCGGTGGGTGCCGGTCGTCCGCGACTTCTACACGCCGCTCGCGGCGCTCATCGCGGCCAGGTCGGCCGACATCCGGCCCGCGGACGTCGGGGTCGCACCGGCGGACATCGGCCTGCCGGACGACCTCGTGTGCTCCGAGGGACACCCGATGCTCGTGCGGGCGGGGCGCTACGGGGAGTTCCTCGCGTGCTCGCGATACCCCGACCACAAGGAGAGCCGGCCGTTGCCGCCGCTCCCCGGCGCCGCCGGGACGGGAGAGGGCGGGGAGGCCGCGCCGCTCGGTGGCGTCGGCGAGGCATGCCCCGAGTGCGGCGATGCCGATGGGGGCGTGCTCGTCGCCAGGACGGGTCGGTTCGGGCCGTTCGTCGGATGCGACCGCTACCCCGAGTGCCGGTACATCCGCAAGGAAGGGCCGCCTCCGCCGCCGCAGCCGGGGTTCGACGCGCCGTGCCCGACGTGTACAAAGGGGCACCTGGTCGCCCGGCGGGCGCGGCGGGACGGGACGGTGTTCTGGGGCTGTTCGCGCTACCCCAAGTGCACGTACACGAGCTGGCGTGAGCCCCTGGGGCCGAACCATGAGCCGGACGGCGCGCCGATCGCGCGGACGGACGATGCGGCGGCCGGCGTCTGCCTCGGCTGCGGCGCCACCGTGCCGCTGCCGGCCGACCTGCCCGCCCCGGGCACACTGCTGGCAGGCGGTGTGGCCGACCCCGCGGCGCTCGTCCGACCGCGCGTGCCACGCGGCGCGGCATCGGCGGGGCCCGCGGATCGTGCCGGTGCCGAAGGACCCGCACGGACACGGCCGGCCGCCGGACGGGGGCGCGGCACCCGTGCGGCCGGTGCGACCCGGAGCGGGCGAGGTTCGACGGCCGGCGGCTCGGACGGAGGCGAGCCGCACGGATGACCGGCGAGGAGGCGCTCGCGCGATTCCTGCGCGCTCTCGCCGCCCGCGACGCATCGCCCCACACCCTCCGCGCCTACCGGGGAGCCCTCGCGCCCTACGTCGCGTGGCTCGCCGACCGTGGCGCCGACTGGCGACGACCGTCGCGGCTCGACATGCGCGCGTACGTGGCCACGCTCGTCGAGGGCCGGACGCGCCGGACGGTCGCCCACCGCCTCGCCGCGATCCGCTCGTTCCATCGCTGGGCGTCGCGCGAAGGGCTCGCGCCGGGTGATCCGTGGGCGGCGATCGCCACCCCCCGCCTTCCTCGACGCCTGCCCGCGGTGGTGGACATCGCCGGCATCGAGCGCCTCATCGACGCGGCAGGTGAGGCCGGCCCCCGGGCGATGCACGCGACCGCGGAGGCCCTGGCGTTGCGCGACCGCGCGCTCGTCGAGATGGCGTACGCGGCCGGGCTGCGGATCAGCGAGCTGGCCGCCACGACGCTCGGGAGCGTCGACCTGCGCCGGGGCGAGGTGCGCGTGCTCGGCAAGGGGCGCAAGGAGCGCGTCGCGCTCCTCGGCGGTCCGGCCCGCGAGGCCTTGCGGGCCTACCTCGACGCCGGCCGCCCCAGCCTTCTCGGCCGGCGCGGGACCGGCGAGGGCCCAGGCGTCGGCGAGGCCACGCTCTTCCTCAACAGCCGCGGCCGACCGCTCGGGGTGCGGGGGCTCCGGTATCGGCTCGACCTCCATCGCCGGCAGGCCGGCCTGCCGGACGACGTGACGCCGCACACGCTGCGCCACAGCTTCGCCACGCACCTGCTCGATGGCGGGGCCGACCTGCGCGTCGTGCAGGAGCTGCTCGGTCACGAGAGCCTCGCCACGACCCAGATCTACACCCACGTCTCGCCCGCACGGCTGCGGTCCGCGTACAGGTCGGCGCACCCCCGTGCGTCGCGCCGGGACGAGCCCCGATGACCTCGCGCCGATCCCTGGCCCGGGCCGGTCTCATCGTCACCGGCGCCTTCCTCGCGGCACGCGTCCTCGGCTGGGTCCGCCTCCTCGTCATCTCGACGACCTTCGGCGCGGGACCCGAGCTCGACGCGTTCTTCGCGGCCTTCCGGATCCCGGACCTCATCTTCCAGCTCGTCGCGGCGGGCGCCCTTGGGACGGCCCTCATCCCGGTCCTCGCGGGGCTCTTCGAGAGAGGCGAGATGTCGCGGGGATGGCGCGTGACGTCGACGGTGGCGAACCTCATGCTCGTCGCGCTCGGCCTGCTCGCGGTCGTCGTGTTCGTCTTCGCCCCGTGGATCATCCCCGCGGTCACGCCGGGCTTCGGGCAGGCGCAGCTCGAGCTCACCGTCCAGCTCTCGCGGATCATGCTCCTGAGCCCGATCCTCCTCGCCCTCGGGTCCGTCGCGAACAGCGTCCTGAACGCGCGCCACCATTTCCTCGCCCCGGCCCTCGCGCCGATCGCGTACAACCTCGCGATCATCGCCGCCGCGTTCGTGCTGACGCCGTTCTTCGGGATCGTGGGGCTCGCGATCGGCGTGGTGGCGGGCTCGGCGCTCCACCTGACGGTGCAGCTCCCGGCGCTGCGCCGGTACGGGTTCCGCTACACGCCCAGCGTCGACCTGCGCGACGCGGCGGCCCGCCAGACGCTCCTCCTCATGGCGCCGCGGGCGGTGGGCCTCGGCGTGGGCCAGCTGAGCCTGGTCATCATGACGTCGCTCGCCTCCCTCCTCGCCGTCGGCTCCATCTCCGCCTACACGATCGCCTTCACCGTCCTGCAGATCCCGATCGGCGTCATCGGCGTGCCGCTCGGCATCGTCGCTCTTCCGGCCATGTCGACGGAGCTGGCCCGCGGGTCGGTGCGCGGGTACACGAACCTGCTCGTCAAGAGCCTGCGGCTCATCCTCTTCGTCATGCTGCCGGCCACCGCGTTCGGCATCGTGCTCCGGCGCCAGATCATCACGCTCCTCTTCGACTACGGTCGATTCGACGAGTACGCAGTGGGCCTGACGGCCGACGCCCTGTTCTTCTTCCTCCTGGGGCTGGCATCGGAGTCGCTCATCGTCATCCTCGCCCGGGCCTTCTACGCAGGTCGCGACACGCTGACGCCGGTCGTCGCGGCCGTCGTCGCGGTGGTCGTGAACGTGGCGATCGGCGTCGCGACGGTCGGCACGCTCGGGCTGCCCGGGCTCGCCCTCGGCCTCGCGGTCGGATCCTGGCTCGAGGCGGGGATCCTCGTCGTGATCCTGTGGCGGCGCGTGCCGGGCTTCGACGTCCGCGCGCTCGCCGACGCGGGCCTCCGGTCCGGGCTCTGTGCGATCGTCGCGGGCCTCACGGTCCTCGGCGTGTCCCGCGGCGTGGAGGCGGCGCTGGGCGTGGACCTGGGCAAGCCGGCGATCGCCGTGCAGGTGGTCGTGGCCGGGGCGGCCGGCGCCGTCGTGTTCCTGGGCCTCGCCCGGCTGCTGCGGATCCCGGAGCTGCCGACTATCCTCGGGCTCATGCGGGACGCGTTGAGGCGAGGGGCCACGTGATCGAAGAGGCGGCCGGCGCGGTCCTCGCGCCGCCGCTCCCCGGCGGCGAGATCGCGGACCCGTGGGACGCGTTCGTGTCGTCGAGCCCGCGCGGCAGCTACCTGCAGACCGGCGGGTGGGCGCGGGTGAAGGCCGTCAACGGGTGGGTGATGCGACGCGTCCTCGCGGAGGCGCCGGACGGCCCGATCGGCGCCCAGATCCTCCTGCGGCACCCGCGCGGCGTACCCTGGACGTTCGGGTATGCGCCGCGTGGCCCCGTCGCGGCATCGTGGACGGAGGAGTCGCTGCACGACCTCGCCGTCGCACTCCGGGCGGAGGCGCGGATCTCCGTCGCTCGGCTCTCCCACGTGCGGATCGATCCGGAGGTGGAGCTCGACGGCCCGGACGATCCCGATGGCGCGGCTCGACGCGCCCTGGCGGCCGCGGGCTTCCGGCCGGCGCCCCCGATCCAGCCGGCCCGGACGCGGGTCGTGGACCTGCGGGCGACCGAGGAGGTCCTCTGGTCCGACCTGCGGAAGAAGTGGCGGCAGTACGTGAACCACGCACGGGCCGAGTCGGTGTCGGTCCGAGCGGCCGAGGTGGACGGGCTCGACGCCTTCTACGAGATCTACCGGGAGACGGCCGCCCGCGCGGGCTTCCTCATCCGCACCCTCGGGGCGTACCGCGACGTGTGGGACGCGTTCCGACCGGCCGGCCATGCCACGCTCCTCTTCGCGGTCGACCGCGACGGGACGCCGCTCGCGACCCTGTTCCTCGTGTCGTGCGGGGACCGCGTGGTGGAGCCGTACGGAGGGATGACGGCGACCGGCGCGCTCCTGCGGGCCAACTACCTGCTGAAGTGGGAGGCGATCCTCCGCGCGAAGGCCGCCGGTGCCGCGACATACGACATGTGGGGCCTCGCACATCCGGGGATCGAGCACTTCAAGACCGGGTTCGGCGGCCGCGAGGTGCGGTACGTGGGAGCGTGGGACCTCGTCCTCGACCGCCTGGGGCGCGAGGTGTACGAGCGCGGGCAGGCGGCACGGGTCCGCTGGGCGCGCCGGCGGGCCGGGCTCGATCGCGAGGGCCCTGCGACCGCGGCGACGGACTGAGGTCGGCGATGGCGCCTGGTCTCCGGGAGGCGACGGCCGCGGACCTCGCGACCTGGGACGCGCGTGCGGTCGACGGCCCCGGCGGCAGCGTCTGGCAGTCTCGCGCCTGGGGAGAGCACGCGGCGCGCGTCGGGTGGCGCGTGCGGCATCTCGCGTTCGACGATGGGCTCCCGCTGCTCGTGCTGCACCGCCCGTGGGCACTGGTCCCGGGTGGGAGCGCATACCTGCCGCGCGGCCCGGTCCCGGCGGGGGAGCCTGCCGCTCGGACGGCCGAGCGTCTCGCCGCGGCCGCCGACCACCTCGCGACTGCCGGCATCGACGTCGTGGCCAGCGACGCGGAGGTGCCGGTCGAGACCGGCTACGCGGCCCTCCTCGCGGCCGCCGGCTTCCGGCCGATCGACGAGATCCACCCGTCGCGGCACCGGATGACGGTGCGACTGGCGGGCGTGGACGGGCCGATCGGCGAGGCGGACGCCTGGGGCGGGATCGCGAAGACGACGCGCCAGCGGATCGGCAGCGCGCGCCGCCGGGGGCTCGTCGTCCGCCGATTCGACGGTCGCCTCGGCGGGGGCGACGATGCCGCGCGCGATGACGGCCACGTGGCGACCGCCCCCACGGCCGTGCGGGAGATCGCCGCGGCCGCCGCGCTCGGGCCCTTCCACGCCCTCCTGGTCGAGACCGGGGCACGGCGGGGGTTCACGATCGGGGCCCGCGACGGATCTGTCGCGTGGTGGCTCGCCGCGATGCGCGCCGGCCACCTCGTCTACCTCGAGGTCCGGGACGTGCCGCCCCGGTGGACGTCGGGCGCGCCCGACGGGGCGCTCCTCGGGGGCGCCATCTTCTTCCGACACGGCGACCGCCTGACGTACGGCCACTCGGGCGACCGCCAGGAGCTGCGGGCCGAGCATCCCGGCGTGGTCCACCTCATCCTCTGGGAGGCGATGCGGATCGCGCTCGCGGAGGGCCGCGCCGAGCTCGACCTCGGCGGGGTCGACGTGGCCGGGGCGCGGGAGATCCCGGCGGCGGGCGACCCGATGCGCGGGCTCTACGAGTTCAAGGAGGCGTTCGGCGGCCGCTGGCTCGATCTCGCCGGGGCCCACGAGCGCGTCGCTCGCCCGCGCCGGTACGCCGCCGGTCGTGCGACGTCGGCGGCCGCCCGTCTCGCACGGGGCCTCCGTCGTGGGTGAGCCGGGGCTGTCGCCTGCGCTCGTCGCGCTCCTGGAGGCGGCGGAGCCGCACGACCCGCGACCCATGGCGGAGCTCCTCGACAGGCTCCGCGCATCCGGGAGGCTGCTCGGCGTCGCCGACGGCGATGGACGCTCGCCGCACGTTCCGGAGGGCGTGATGGTCCTGGGCCTCACGTACGACTCGCGGCGGGTAGAGAGCGGGGACCTGTTCGTGGCCGTCCCCGGCGCCCACGCGGATGGCCACGAACACGCCCGCGACGCGGTCGCCCGCGGCGCCGTCGCGCTCGTCGTCGAGCGCCCGCTGGAGGGCGTCGGCGTCCCGCAGATCGTCGTCGACGAGAGCCAGCGGGCGCTCGCCCCGGCGGCCTGCTGGTGGTACGGCGACCCGAGCCGCGAGCTCGCGGTCGTCGGCGTGACCGGCACCGACGGGAAGACGAGCACGTGCCGCCTCCTCACCGCGGCCCTCGTCGCGGCCGGCCTCCCCACGGGGATGTCGAGCACGGCCGCGCTGCGCATCGCGGGCATCGACGAGGCGAACCCCGTGCACGCCACGACGCCCGAGGCGCCGGAGCTCCAGCGGACGTTGCGGGCGATGGTCTCCGGTGGGGATCGCGTCGCCGTCCTCGAGACGACGTCGCACGGGCTCGCTCTCGACCGGGTGGGCGGGGTCGCCTACGACGCGGCCATCCTCACGAACGTCACGCACGAGCACCTCGAGTTCCACGGGTCCTTCGACGCGTACCGGGCGGCGAAGCTCCGGCTCTTCGAGGGTCTCGACGCGCGAGCCGCGAGGCCGCCGAAGGGACCCGGTGGAGCGAGCGGCGCGGCCGCCTGGCCGCGGAGCGCGATCGTGAACGCGGACGATCCGTCGGCCGGCACCTTCGTCGAGGCGTCGCTCGCCGCCGGTGCGCGCGTCCTCACCTACGGCGAGAGCGGGGAGGCCGACGTGCGCGCGCTGCGGATCGACGAGGTGCCCGACGGCCTCGCGATGGACATCGCCGCACCGAGCGGGCGACTCCGGCTGCGCCTGCGCCTCCTGGGGCGGTTCAACGCGTGGAATGCGCTCGCCGTCGTCGCGCTCGCGGAGGCCGTGGGGATCGACCTCGACGCTGTGCTCGGGGGGCTCGCGACCGCTCCGCCGGTGCGCGGGCGGATGGAGCGCATCGACAGGGGGCAGCCGTTCACGGTCGTCGTCGACTACGCGCACAGCCCGGCGTCGCTGCGGGCGGCGCTCGACACGCTGGCCCCCGTCGCTGCGCGCGACCACGGCGGCGTCATCGCCGTCTTCGGCTCCGCGGGGGAGCGGGACGTCGCCAAGCGGCCGATGATGGGCCGGGTCGCGGGCGAGCGCTGCCGCGCGGTGATCGTGGCCGACGAGGACCCGCGCGGCGAGGACCGCGAGGCCATCCTCGAGGAGATCGCCGCCGGCGCGGAGGCTGCCGGCCGCCGGCGCGGCCACGACCTGCTGCTCATCGCCGACCGCCGCGCCGCGATCGCCGCATCCTTCCGCCTCGCACGCCCGGGCGACGTGGTGCTCCTCGCCGGGAAGGGGCACGAGACGTCGATCATCGGTCTCCACGGCGCGGAGCCCTGGGACGAGCGGCGCGTGGCCGAGGAGGAGCTCGACCGCATGGGGCGTTGACGAGCCGGGGTCCCGCGGGGACCTGCTGGTATCCTTCGCGCCACCGATGACGATCGAGGACGCCACCATCACGACCGTTCGGGACGCGGCCGCGCCGCCGGCTCCGCGCCGCGGCGCCGGGCGCGGTCGGAAGGCGGCGACCACCGCCGGGCTCCAGGCGATCCTGCTCGAGGCGGTCGCCGCGCAGGCCACCCCCGCGGACGTCGACAGGGTGCGCGAGGCTCTCGCGTTCGCCGTCGAGGCCCACAGCGACCAGCGTCGTGCCTCAGGCGAGCCGTACGTCACGCACCCGATCGCGGTCGCGATCACGCTCGCAGAGCTGGGCCTCGACACGACGGCGATCCAGGCCGGCCTGCTCCACGATGTCCCCGAGGACACGGACACGGACCTCGCCGAGATCGAGGACCGGTTCGGGCCGGAGGTCGCGCACCTCGTCGACGGCGTGACGAAGCTGTCGAAGTTCTCCACGCACAGCCACGAGGAGCGGCAGGCGGAGAACATCCGGAAGATGTTCCTCGCGATGGCGGACGACATCCGCGTCGTCCTCATCAAGCTCGCCGACCGGCTCCACAACATGCGGACTCTCGGGGCGCTCCCGCCCGAGAAGCAGACACGGATCGCGCGACAGACACTGGAGATCTACGCGCCCCTGGCGGAGCGCCTCGGCATCTGGCAGATGAAGTGGGAGCTCGAGGACCTCGCCTTCAAGGCGCTCGAGCCGGACCGGTATCGCGAGCTCGTCGGCAACCTCGACACGCGCAGGCGGCATCGCGAGTCGTACGTCCAGCGCGCGATCGACGAGCTGACGCCCGAGCTCGAGAAGGCCGGGATCCAGGCCGACCTCAACGGCCGGCCAAAGCACATCTACTCGATCTGGCGAAAGATGCAGCGCAAGGGCGCCTCGTTCGGCGAGATCTACGACGTCTACGCCATCCGGCTCCTCGTCGACGACGTGAAGGACTGCTATGCGGCCCTCGGCGTCGTCCACTCCATCTGGCGGCCGATCCCCGGCCAGTTCGACGACTACATCGCGGTCCCCAAGTCGAACGGCTACCAGAGCCTCCACACGGCCGTCATCGCCCTCGAAGGGAACCCGCTCGAGATCCAGATCCGCACGCACGCGATGCACGCGATCAGCGAGGTCGGCATCGCGGCGCACTGGCGGTACAAGGAGGGCTCGCGGTCCGAGCGGGCGTACGACGCGAAGCTCGCGTGGCTGCGCCAGCTCATGGACTGGCAGCGCGAGGTGGCCGACGCCACCGAGTTCGTCGAGGGCATCAAGCTCGACATCTTCCAGGACCAGGTCTTCGTCTTCACGCCGAAGGGCGAGGTGAAGGACCTGCCTGCCGGCGCGACGCCGCTCGACTTCGCCTACCGGATCCACACCGACGTGGGGCACCGCTGCATCGGCGCCAAGGTGAACAACCGGCTCGTGCCGCTCGACTACCGGCTGCGCAACGGCGACATCGTGGAGATCGTCACGACGAAGGGCGAGCACGGGCCGTCCCGCGACTGGATGTCGGTCGTCCGGACCAGCCACGCCCGCGAGAAGATCCGGCAATGGTTCAAGAAGCAGGAGCGGTCGGAGAACATCGTCCACGGGCGCGACGCGCTCGACCGCGAGCTGCGCCGGCTGGCCCGGACGTCCCTCAAGGTCATCGGCCACGACCGGGTCGCGGAGATCGCGAAGGCATACGCCTACGACTCGGTCGATGACTTCTACGCGGCCATCGGATACGGCGCCGTGGGCGCGCAGCAGGTCGTCACACGCCTCGGCGTCGTGGACGACACCGCGCAGGACACGCTGCCGAGCATCGCGCCGCCGCAGTCGACCGTGCGGACCGGGGGCGTCCGTGTCAAGGGCGTGGGTGACCTGCTGGTGCGTTTCGGCGGCTGCTGCCATCCCATCCCGGGAGACCCGATCGTGGGGTTCATCACCCGCGGCAAGGGCGTGACCGTCCACCTCCGGTCGTGCGCGACGGTCATCGGCGAGCGCGAGGTGTCCCGGCTCGTCGACGTCGAGTGGGAGGTGGCGCCGGCGCAGACCTACCCGATCGCGATCATCGTGGAGGCGCAGGACCGAACCGGGCTCCTGAACGACATCACGCAGATCGTCGCCGAGCAGAAGGTGAACATCCTCGCCGCCTCGCTCGGGGTCACGCCCGACAACACGGCGCGCGTCAAGGCGACCCTCCAGGTCGCGTCCGTCTCCCAGCTGGCTCGGGTCATGGGCCGGATCGAGCAGCTGAAGGGCGTGACCTCGGTCCAGCGCGACGTCGGGTAGGGCGGCCCGGGCCGCGAGGGGATAGCGCCCGGCGCGTCCGCGCCGTGTGCCCGGCGGCGGCCGGCGGCCGGTAGACTTCGCGCCATGCCCACGTACCGCGCTCCGCGAGGGACACGCGACCTGCTGCCGGCCGAGCGGCCCGCCTGGCGCCACGTTGCCGACGTCGCTCGTTCACTCGCCCACGTGTACGGCTACCGCGAGATCGAGACGCCCCTCTTCGAGCAGGTCGACGTCTTCGAGCGCGGCGTGGGCGCGGTGACGGACATCGTGGAGAAGGAGCTGTTCCGGCTCCAGCCGCGCACCGAGGACGGGGAGACCTGGGCCCTCCGTCCGGAGGGCACCGCGGGAGTCGTCCGCGCGTACGTCCAGCACGGGATGCAGACGTGGCCTCAGCCGGTGAAGCTGTGGCTCCTCGGGCCCATGTTCCGGTACGACCGGCCGCAGGCCGGGCGCTACCGCGAGTTCTGGCAGTGGGACGTCGAGGCGATCGGCGACGCCGGTCCCGCGGTCGACGCGGAGATCGTGGAGCTCGGCCTGCGCTTCTACGACCAGGCGGGGCTCGACGACGTGGAGGTCCTCCTCAACTCGATCGGCGATCCGGCCTGCCGACCGGCCTACATCGAGCGCCTCGTCGCCTTCTACCGGGACCACGCGGACGTCCTCCCGCCGGCCGAGCGTCACCGGCTCGACGCCAACCCGCTCCGGCTGCTCGACTCGAAGGACCCGGGGATGGCCGCCATCAACGCGACGGCACCGCGACTCGTCGACCACCTGTGCGAGGCGTGCGCGACGCACTTCACGGAGGTGCAGGAGCATCTCGACGCACTCGGCGTGCCGTACCGGATCGAGCCGGGCCTCGTGCGCGGCCTCGACTACTACACGCGCACCGCCTTCGAGTACTACCGGCGTGGCCGGGAGGGCCAGCAGCAGGCCCTCGGCGGCGGCGGCCGCTACGACGGCCTCGTGGAGCTCCTCGGCGGGAAGCACACGCCCGGGATCGGGTTCGCGCTCGGGCTCGACCGCGTCATCCTCGCGCTCGAGGAGACCGGTGCCGAGGTCCCCACCGAGAGCCCGCCGATCGCCGTCGTCGTCGGCGCGGACCCGGGGGCCACCGCGGAGAGGCTGCGCGTCGCGACCGACCTGCGCGCCGAGGGCCTCAACGTCCGCGCGGACCTCGGCGTGCGGAAGCTCGGCCGGCAGCTGGAGTCGGCCGCCCGCGAGGGCGCCCGGTTCGCCATCATCCTCGGCGACGAGCTCTCGGAGGGGAACGTCCAGGTCCGTGACCTGGAGGCCGCCTCCCAGAAGGTGGTCGCGATCGACGACCTCCCTGCGCTCCTGTCACGCAAGTCGCAGGGTGGGTGAGGGCGCCTCACGCAGCGCCGACGCGACAGCGCGGTCATGACCCTGCCGGCCCGGTCGACGGCCGGGGGTCGCCCCTCCGGTACGATGTCCCGCATGACGAACCTCGCGACGCCCTACCGGACCCATACGTGCGGCGCGCTCCGCGCCCTTGACGCCGACAGCCCGGCCCGCCTCGCCGGCTGGGTCCACCGCCGCCGGGACCATGGGCACCTGATCTTCTTCGACCTGCGCGACCGCTACGGGCTGACCCAGGTCGTCGTGGATGCCGACCGGGCGCCGGACGCGCACGCCGCGGCGTCACGCGCGCGGTCAGAGTTCGTGCTCGAAGTCTCCGGCGACGTCGCCCTGCGGCTTCCGGGCATGGAGAACGCGCGGCTCGCGACCGGCGACGTCGAGCTCCACGCGACGGAGGTCCGGATCCTGTCGGAGGCGCTCACGCCACCGTTCTACATCAACGACCCGGACGCGCCGGTCGACGAGGCCCTTCGGCTGAAGTACCGGTACCTCGACATCCGCCGCCAGCCGATGGCGGAGCGCCTGCTCCTCCGTTCGGCGCTCGTCCGCGCCATCCGCGACGTGCACCACGAGCACGGGTTCGTCGAGATCGAGACGCCGAACCTCATCAAGAGCACGCCGGAGGGCGCCCGGGACTTCATCGTGCCGAGCCGGCTCCAGCCGGGGACCGTGTACGCGCTCCCGCAGAGCCCGCAGCAGCTCAAGCAGCTGCTCATGGTCGCGGGGATCGACCGCTACTTCCAGATCGCCCGCTGCTTCCGTGACGAGGACCTGCGCGGCGACCGCCAGCCCGAGTTCACCCAGCTCGACCTGGAGATGAGCTTCGTCCTCGAAGACACGGTCATGGACTTCGTCGAGACGATGGTCATCGAGGTGAGCCGTCGCGCGGCCCCGGACCGCCCGATCCTCCGGGTGCCGTTCCCGCGCTACACGTACGAGGAGGCTCTCGGGCGCTTCGGCTCGGACAAGCCGGACATCCGCTTCGGCCTGGAGCTCGTCGACCTCGCCTCCGCGCTCGGGGCGCCCGCGTCGTCCGGCTTCCGCGTGTTCGACGACGTCCTCGCCGCCGGCGGCCGCGTCATGGCCGTCCGTGCCCCCGGCATGGGATCGCTCAGCCGTTCGGGGGTCGACGAGCTGACGGAGCTCGCCAGGCGCCACGGCGCGAAGGGGCTCGCGCACGTGTCGGTCGATGCCGACGGCGGCCTCCACTCGCCGATCGGCAAGTTCCTCGGCGAGGAGACACTGCGGTCCGTCGCGGACGCCGCCGGCGCGGAGCCGGGCGATCTCGTGCTCATCGTCGCGGACTCGTTCGACACGACGACGGACGTCCTCGGTCGCCTGCGCACCGAGATCGGCGCGCGGCGCGGGCTCGCCGACCCCGACGTCCTCGCGTACTGCTGGGTCCACCGCTTCCCCATGTACAAGTGGGACGCGGAGTACGTCCGCTGGGACGCGACACACAACCCGTTCAGCGGCCCGGTGCCGGAGGACATGCCGCTCCTCACGACGGCGTCGGGTGACCTGTCGGTGCGGACCCCCGAAGACCCGGCGGGCCGCGCCCGCGCACAGCAGTACGACGTCGCGCTCAACGGCTGGGAGCTCGGTGGCGGGTCGGTGCGGATCCATCACCGCGAGGAGCTCGAGCGCAGCTTCCTGCTCCAGGGCCACTCGCTCGAGGCGATGCACGACAAGTTCGGAGGCATGCTCGAGGCGTTCGACTACGGCGCCCCGCCGCACGGCGGCATCGCGCTCGGCGTCGACCGCTGGGCGGCGCTGCTCGCGTACCAGACGAACATCCGCGAGGTCATGGCGTTCCCCAAGACGCAGTCGGGCGGCGACCTCATGCTCGATGCGCCGTCCGCACCGGACCAGGAGCAGTGGGACGAGCTGGGCCTGCGGTTCGTCGGCGTGAAGCGGGACTGAGCCGGGAGTCATGACCGACGCCGTCGGGACGCCGCCGGATCCCGGCGCGTCGGGCGTCCCGACGACCAGGTCGATCGAGCTCTACCCGGCTCTCGGGGCCCGGCCGCGGGCGTCGGCGGTCGTCGGCGCCGCGTTCATCGCGTTCTCGGGCATCTTCTTCCGCTATTCGGGCGCGACGCCGAGCACGGCGACGGTCCTGCGTTGCGGGTTCGCCCTGCCGGTGCTCTACCTCCTCCTCCGCTACGAGGACCGACGGGTGGGGCCGCGTGCTCGGCGGGCGCGCCTGTTCGCGCTCGCCGCGGGGTTCTTCTTCGCGTTCGACCTGCTCCTGTGGATGAACGCCGTCCTCGAGGTGGGCGCCGGCCTCGCGACGGTCCTCGCGAACCTCCAGGTCGTCATCGTCGCGCTCGTCGGCTGGTTGCTCCTCGGGGAGCGGCCGTCGAACAGGACCCTCGGGGCGATTCCGATCGTGGTGCTCGGGGCGGCCTGTATCTCGGGCGTCTTCGAGACGGGCGCGTACGGTGCGGACCCGGGGCTGGGCGTCCTCTTCGGCCTCACGGCCGCGTGCGCGTACTCGGCGTACCTGCTGCTCATCCGGCGTGGCAGCCGCGACGGCCGCGTCTTCGGACCGCTGTTCGACGCGTCGGCCATCTCCGCGGTGACGGCCCTCGTCATCGGGCTCGTCCTCGGCGACCTCGTGCTCGCGCCGGCGTGGCCGATGATGGGCTGGCTCCTCGTCGTGGCGCTGACGTCCCAGGTCGCCGGCTACGGCCTCATCAACGTCTCGCTGCCGCGACTGCCGGCCGCGGTGACGTCGCTGCTCCTTCTCGTCCAGCCGGTGGTGACGGTCATCGCCGCCGCGACCCTGCTCGGCGAGGCGCCGTCGCCTCTGCAGCTCGGGGGAGTGGCGCTCATCCTCGGCGGCCTCGTCCTCGCGACAGCGCCGATCGGGCGGATGCGCGCGGCCGTCGCCGCGCGACGAGCGGACACGAGCGCGACGCTGGGGGGCGAGTAGGGGAGGTTCGGCGCGGCCCGGGCGGCAGGCCGGGCCCCCCGGTCCGACCGGCGCGCGCGCTCAGCGGCCTCCGTCGAGCCGGTCCGCGACCGCCGTGGCGCCCCACTCGTGGTGGGCGCCGCTCGTCGGCCCGGGCGGGCCATCGAACGGCGGGAGATCCGCGCGCGTCGTGCCGGCCTCCACCACGACGCCGGGATCGCCCACCTCCACGACCCGCACGTCGACCCCGGATCCCGCGAGCGCGTCGAGGAGATGGGGGAGAGGTGCCGTCGCCGGGATCGTCACGAGCACGGCACGGTGCCCGACGGGGATGAGGGCGGGCCACCCGGGCTCCGCGCGGTAGGCCGGCCGGACGACCGGCCCGGCGTGGGACCCGTGCGCCTCGATGAGGGAGGTGACGGTCTCGGCGTCGACCCAGGGCCGGCCGGCCGGCCAGGCGAGGACCGCGGTCGTCTCGCGGATCCTCGCGATCGCCGCATCGATGCCCGTCACCACCTCGCCGACGGGTCCGGCCGCGGCGTCGGCGGGCGGCGCGAGGACGGCCTCGGAACCCGCGAGCGCCTCCGTCAGCGCGCCGTCGGGGTCCGCCGCGACGACGACGATCGGGATCGCTCCGCCGGCCCACGCCGCATCGGCGATCCGCCGGACGCCGGGGACGCCGTCGGCAAGGGCGAGCGCGCCCTCCACGGTGGCGATGAGGATGACGGCGGCGACAGTCACGGGCTCCTCCGGCGGTGGCTCGCAGTGTACGCACGGTGCGCCGGGGTGACGCTCGGGCCCGGGGTACCATTGCCACCGGGGCACCCGCCGCTTCGCGGCGGCCGTCCGACCGGAGGTCAGCGATGACACGCCAGTTCATCGTGCAGCTCGAGAACCGGCCCGGAGCGCTGGCCGGCCTCGCTCGCGTGCTCGGCGAGCGCCGGATCGACATCCGCCAGCTCGCCGGCGGCGGGATGGGGGCGGTGGGGTACGCGGTGATCGAGACGGACGCGGACGAGGCGACCGCGGAGGCGCTCTACGCGGCCGGGCTCCCATTCATCGCCGGAGAGCCGCTCCTCACCACCCTCGACGACCGTCCGGGAGCACTCGCCACGCTCGCGGACCGCCTCGGCGTGGGAGGGGTGGACGTCTTCGGCGTCATGGTCGTGGGACGCGGACAGGGGCAGCTCGAGGTGGCTCTCATCGTGGACGACCCCGCGCGCGCGAGGGAGGTCCTGGGCATCCCCTGACCACCACGCCCTGGCCACACGGGCCCCATCGACGACCTGTGCGACCATAGGCGAGCCCATGACAGACATCGCGCACCGCCCCGCCACGCCTGCCCCGCCCGCGACGGCCGTTCGCGCAGACGTGCGCAACCTCGCCATCGTCGCGCACGTCGACCATGGCAAGACCACGCTCGTCGACGCGCTCCTCCGGCAGACGGGGACGTTCCGCGCCAACCAGGAGGTCGCCGAGCGGGTCCTCGATTCCGGGGACCTCGAGCGCGAGAAGGGCATCACCATCCTCGCGAAGCACACCGCCGTGGAGCACGCGGGCGTCCACCTGAATATCGTGGACACGCCGGGTCACGCGGACTTCGGGGGCGAGGTCGAGCGGTCGCTCCTCCTTGTCGACTCGATCCTCCTCCTCGTCGACGCCGCGGAGGGGCCGCTGCCGCAGACGCGCTACGTGCTCCGGAAGGCGCTCGAGCGCCACCTGCCGGTCGTCCTCGTCATCAACAAGATCGACCGCCACGACGCGCGCATCGCCGAGGTGGTGGACGCGGTCTACGAGCTGTTCCTCGACCTGGGAGCCGACGAGCACCAGATCGAGTTCCCGATCGTCTACACGAACGCGAAGGCGGGTACCGCGTCGCTCGACCCGGAGTCGCCGGGCACGGATCTCGGGCCCCTGCTCGATCTCATGATCTCGGTGACCCCGCCGCCCACGTACGAACCCGACCACCCGCTGCAGCTGCTCGTGACGAACCTGTCCGCGAACGAGTACGTGGGCCGGATGGCCATCGGCCGGGTCCGCAACGGCACGATCCGGATGGGCCAGCGCATCGCGATCGTCCGCGAGGAGGCCGCCGCGACCGACGGCGCGGTGGAGCCGGGACGGACGGTGACCGTGACAGGCACGGTGACCGCATTGACGACGGCACAGGGGATCGAGCGGATCGACGTCGAGGAGGCCCGGCCCGGCGACGTGGTGTCGGTGGCCGGGATCCCGGACGTCACGATCGGCGACACGCTCACGGACCCCGCGGACCCGCGGCCGCTTCCCGGGCTCGACGTGGACGCCCCCACGTTGAGCATGACGTTCGCGGCGAACACGTCGCCGTTGTCGGGGCGCGAGGGCCGCTACGTGACCGGCCGCCATCTCAAGGCCCGGCTGGAGCGCGAGGTGCTCGGGAACGTCTCGATCGAGCTCGTGCCCACGGCGACCGCGGAGTCCTTCGAGATCCGCGGTCGGGGCGAGCTCCAGCTCGCGATCCTCATCGAGCAGATGCGACGCGAGGGATACGAGCTCCAGGTCTCGCGGCCGGAGGTCCTGCTTCGCACCGTCGACGGCGAGCTCCAGGAGCCGTACGAACGCGTCACGGTGGACCTGCCGCCGGACTACATCGGCCAGGTCCAGGCGGCGCTCGCGGACCGCCAGGCACGGCTCGAGATGATGACGACCGACACCGACGGCCGGGTCCGCATGGAGTACGTGCTGCCGGTCCGCGGCCTCATCGGGTTCCGCGGGCAGCTCCTCACGCTCACCCGGGGGACCGCGCTCCTGCACCAGATCGGCGAGGGGTACGGCCCGTGGGCGGGCGACGTGACGCACCGGACGACCGGCGCGCTCGTCGCCGATCGCACCGGGACGTCCACCGGGTACGCCCTCTTCAACCTCCAGGAGCGTGGCGAGCTGCACATCGATGCCGGGACCGACGTGTACGAGGGGATGGTCGTCGGGGAGAGCAGTCGGCCAGGTGACATGGACGTGAACGTCACCCGCGAGAAGAAGCTCACGAACATGCGCACCCACTCGCACGACGAGTCGCTCCGTCTCACGCCACCGCGGATCCTCACGCTCGAGGGGGCGATCGAGTTCATCGGGGGCGACGAGCTGCTCGAGGTCACGCCCCACAGCCTCCGCGTCCGGAAGCGGATGCTCGCGCAGCATGATCGCCGGCGGGAGGCCGGTCGGCTCGCGGAGGCTCGCGGCGGCGAGCACTGATCTCCCGCCGCGCTCGTCCGACGAGGCGGGCGCGATCCGGTCGGGCATGCCGTACGATCCCGGCGATGCTCCGCGACACCGTCTACCTCGACCACGCGGCCACGACCCCGCTCCGCGCGGAGGTCCTCGACGTGATGCTCCCGCACCTTCGCGACGGGTGGGGGAACCCCTCGTCGGCCCACGCCCGCGGACGAGCCGCGAGGGCGGCGCTCGACGACGCGCACGAGCGGATCGCGACGTGCCTCGGCGCGACGGCGCGCGAGATCGTCCTCACCTCGGGGGGCACCGAGTCGATCAACCTCGCCGTCAAGGGCGGTGCGTGGGCGGGATCGGCGCGGGGCCACCGCCTCGTCATCTCGGCCGTCGAACACCACGCTGTCGAGGGCTCGGCACGTCACCTCGAGCGCCACGGGTTCGACGTCGCGGTCGTGGGCGTCGACCGGGACGGGCGCGTGGACCCGGATGCCGTGGCTGCCGCCGTCACCGACAGGACGGCGCTCGTGAGCGTCATGGCGGCGAACAACGAGGTCGGGACCGTCCAGCCGATCGCGGCGATCGCGGAGCGCGTGCATCGGCATCGAGGGGTCCTCTTCCACGCGGACGCGGTCCAGGCGGCGCCATGGCTGCCGCTCGACGTCGAAGCGCTCGGTGTCGACTTGCTCTCCATCGCCGGCCACAAGCTCGGGGGCCCCAGGGGCGTCGGCGCGCTGTACATCCGGCGCGGCACCCACATCGTGGCGCAGCAGCACGGCGGGTCGCAGGAGCGCCATCGCAGGGCGGGGACCGAGGACGTCGCCGGCGCCGTGGGCCTCGCCACCGCCCTCGAGCTCGCGGTCCGCGAGATGGGCACCGCCGTCCCGCGGGTCGCCGGCCTGCGAGATCGGCTCGTCGCGTCGGTCACGGGCCCCGGCGTGACGGTGACAGGGCACCGCACCGACCGCCTCCCGCACATCGCGAGCTTCGTGGTGGCCGACGCGGAGGGCGGCACGATCACGACGATCCTCGACCTCGAGGGCCTCGCGTGCTCGACGGGATCCGCCTGCGCGACCGGCTCGGCGGAGGTCTCCCACGTCCTGACGGCGATGGGCTACCCGGAGGCCGAGGCGCGCGGTGCCGTCCGCCTCTCCGTCGGCAGGGCGACGACGGATGCGGACGTGGACCGGGCGATCGCGCTGCTTCCTCCGGCGATCGAGCGTGCCCGGGCCGCGCACGCGGCGTCCGCCGGCCCGGACGGCACCGCCACGGACGCCGCGCCGCGTCCGGCGGCCCTGCCGTGAGCCGCGTCCTCGTCGCCATGTCCGGCGGCGTGGACTCGTCCGTCGCCGCGGCGCGCCTCCATGCCGAGGGGCACGAGGTCATCGGCGTCTGGATGCGCCTGCACGGCGTCGCGGACGCCTACTCGGAGCGGTCGCGGAGCTGCTGCTCGCTCGATGCAGCGGACGACGCGCGGCGAGTCGCGGGCCAGATCGGCATCCCGTTCTACATGCTCGACCTCGAACGCGAGTTCGATGCGGCGGTCATCGCCCCGTTCCTCGCCGCATACGCGGGCGGGGAGACGCCGAGCCCGTGCGTGGACTGCAACACCCTGGTGAAGTTCGGCGTCCTCCTCGGCCGTGCGCGCCTCGCGTACGACTGCGACGCCGTCGCGACCGGTCACTACGCGCGCGTCGTGGACGCGGAGCCCGCGACATCCCGGCACGGCGACGGGGCGACCACGGCGCGTCGGTCCCTCCTTCGCGGCACCGATCCCGCCAAGGACCAGAGCTACTTCCTCTACGGTCTCGGACAGGAGCAACTGCGACACACGCTCTTCCCGCTCGGCGCCATGCGGAAGGACGAGGTCCGTGCGCTCGCACGCGACCACGGCCTCGCGACGGCCCACAAGCCCGAGAGCCAGGAGCTGTGCTTCGCGCCGGGCGGGGACTATCGCGCCGTCGTCCGCGAGCGCGACGCCTCGTCCGTCGGCGGGCCGATCGTGGACGCCGACGGCGCGGTCGTCGGCGCGCACTCGGGCATCGCCGGGTTCACGGTCGGCCAGCGGGGCGGCCTCGGCGTCGCCCTGGGATCGCCCCGCTACGTGAGCCGGATCGACCCGGCGACGAACACGATCGTCCTCGGCCGCCGGGAGGATCTCGAGACCCGGACCGTCGCGATCCGCGACGCATCGTGGGTCGCCGGCGAACCTCCCGCCGACGAGTTCCGAGCCGCGGCGCAGGTCCGCCACGGTGCCGCGCCCGTCCCGGCGACCATCCGTCACGAGGGACGACACGCGGCCGGGAACGCCACGTGGACGGTCACCACCGACGTGCCCGTGTGGGCCGCCGCTCCGGGCCAGGCGTGCGTCCTCTACGACAGTGACGTGGTTCTCGGCGGTGGCCGGATCGCCCGGGCCTGAGTGGCCCAGGCATGCCCGCGGTGTCGCCGTCTCTCGTCCTCGCAGCCCTCGTCGGCGTCTTCACGAGCGCCCTGTACGTGCTCGTCCGGGGCCGGACCCTCGCACCGATCGGGCTCGTCGGGATCGCCGCGATCCTGGGGGCATGGGCCGGTGACGCCATCGGCGGTCTCGCCGGGCTGACGCTCGTGACGATCGGCGACTTCCGCGTCCTCGCGGCGTTCGGCGGCGCGCTCCTCGGCATCGGGATCCTGGAGATCCTCTCGGTCCTCGGCGCGCCCAGGCCCCGGGGGCCCGAGGGGCCCTGACGGCCCCGTGCCGGCCCCGGAGCGCGGCCCGTGGCCGGCCATCGCGATCGTTCGGTACCATAGCCGTGATGGAGACCCCAGTGACCGATCCGCGGATCCGCTCCCTGCCCAGCGCCGAGATCCGCCGCCGGTTCGTCGAGTTCTTCGCGGAGCATGGCCACGCCGTGGTGCCGAGCGCATCCCTCGTGCCGGCGGGCGACCAGACCCTGCTCTTCACGAACTCCGGGATGGTCCAGTTCAAGGACGTCCTCACCGGCGCCGAGACCCGTTCGTACACGCGCGCCGTGGACTACCAGCGCGTCCTCCGGGTCGCCGGCAAGCACAACGACTTCGAGGAGGTGGGCCGGACGACGCGCCACAACACCTTCTTCGAGATGCTGGGCAACTGGAGCTTCGGCGACTACTTCAAGCGCGAGGCGATCCACTGGGCGTGGCAGTTCCTCACCGTCGACATGGGGATCCCGGCCGACCGGCTGGCAGCCACGACGTACTCGGACGACGACGTGGCATGGAACGTCTGGCGTGACGAGATCGGCCTGCCCCCGGAGCGGATGGCCCGCTGGGGCGACGTGGACGCGGGCGACGACAACAACTTCTGGCGGATGGCGGACACGGGTCCGTGCGGGCCGTGCAGCGAGATCCACTTCGATCGCGGTGCCCACCTGTCGGAGGGCCCGGAGTGCATCCCGGACCACTCCGAGAACTGCCCCCGCTGGCTCGAGCTCTGGAACCTCGTGTTCATGGAGTTCGACCAGAAGCCGACCGGCCGCGTGCCGCTGCCGTTCCCGAGCATCGACACCGGGATGAGCCTGGAGCGCCTCGCCAGCGTCCTCCAGCAGGTGCCCGGCAACTTCGACACGGACCTGTTCGCTCCCATCCACGCGACGATGCGACGGATCCTCGGACACGACCCGGAGCGATTCGAGGCGGAGCGATTCAGCTACCAGGTCATCGCGGACCATTCCCGGGCGATCACCTTCCTCGTGGCGGACGGCGTCCTCCCGGGCAACGAGGGGCGCGGCTACGTCCTGCGGCGGATCCTTCGTCGCGCGGTGCGCCATGGCCGACTCCTCGGCCGGCACGAGCCATTCCTCGGCGAGACGACCGCCACGGTCATCGACGTCATGGGCGAGGCCTACCCGTATCTTCACCCGGAGCGCGATCGGATCCTCGACGTGGTCCGGCGCGAGGAGGCGCAGTTCGCCCGCACGCTCGACGCCGGGACCCAGCTGCTCGAGGAGGCCCTCATCCCGCTCACGTCGGCCGACCGCGTCGTGGGGCGTCGGGTGGAGGACCTGCCGGCCGACGCGCCCGTCCTGCCGGGCGGGGTCGCGTTCCGCCTCCATGACACGTACGGGTTCCCGGTCGACCTCACGATCGAGCTCGCGGCCGAGTGCGGGGTCGGCGTGGACCGCGCGGGCTACGACATCGCACTCGCCGAGCAGCGCGCGCGCAGCCGGAGCGGGAAGAAGGCCGAGCTCGCGCGACATGCCGAGCTCACGTCGCTCTACGAAGGCCTGCTGCGCCGCGTCGGGGAGACGGCGTTCATCGGGTACGACGGCATCTCCGCCGAGGCACGGGTCGTGGCGATCCTCCGCGACGGCGTGGAGTACGGCGAGCTCTCCGGCGCTGGAGAGGTGGAGATCATCCTGGACCGGACCCCGTTCTACGCAGAGGGCGGCGGCCAGGTCGGTGACCGCGGCGTCCTGCGCGAGGCCGGGGGCGGGTCACCGATCTTCGACGTGCTCGACACGCAGAAGCCGGTCGGCGGGCTCGTCGTGCACCGCGGACGCCTGCACGGTCGCCTGAAGGTCGGCGACACCCTCGACGCCGTCGTGGACCCGGACCGCAGGGCGCGCACGATGCGCAACCACACCGGGACGCACCTCCTGCACCGGGCGCTGCGCAACATCGTGGGCCCGGGCGCGAGGCAGGCCGGGTCGCTCGTGGCGCCGGAGTACCTGCGGTTCGACTTCCCGCTCGACCGCCCGGTGACGGACGACGAGAAGGGCGCCATCGAGGCCGAGGTCCGCCGGGTCGTGCGCGAGGACCGGCCGCTCGCGACGGCGCTCATGCCGATGGCGGCCGCGATCGAGGCCGGCGCCGATGCCTTCTTCGACGAGAAGTACGGCGAGACGGTCCGCACCGTGCGGGTGCGCGACTACAGCTTCGAGCTGTGCGGCGGGACGCACTGCCGCGCCACTGGCGAGGTCGGCGGGTTCTTCATCACCGGCGAGCGGAGCATCGGCGCGGGCATGCGACGGATCGAGGCGGTCACCGGTGACGCAGCCGACGCGTACGCCCTCGAGCGGATCGCCCTCCTCGACCGGGTCGCCGCGACGCTCGGGGCCACGACGCCGGACGCGGCCCCGGCCCGAGCCTCGGCGCTCCAGGACGAGCTGCGCGAGGCGAAGCGCCGCCTGAGGGCCGGCGGGACCACCGCGATCCCGCGCCCCGCGGAGCTCGTCGCCGCGGCGGAGGACGTCGGCGGCGGCCGCCGGCTCGTCGCCTTCGTCGGCCCGTTCGAGTCCGTCGACGCGATGAAGGGGTTCAGCAAGGCCCTCCGGTCCGCGCTCGGCCCGGGGATCATCGCGCTCGGCCTGGACGCCGACGAGCCGGCCGTGTGGGTGACGGTGAGCGACGATCTCGTCGCATCCGGCGTCTCGGCCGGTGCCCTCGTCCGATCGATGGCCGGCCACATCGACGGGAAGGGCGGCGGGCGACCGGAGATGGCGCAGGCGATGGGCACGCGGCGCGACGGTCTCGGCGATGCCTTCGCGGCCCTTGCAGCCGAGCTGCGTGCTGCGAGCGGCACGGGCGGCTGATGACGTTCCTCCGCCGGCTCTGGCAGCGCGACGGAGGCGAGGCGCCGGCTGCATGCACGGCGCTCGATGTCGGCACCGAGTTCGCCAAGGCGCTCGTCTTCGAGATCGCGGCCGACGGACACGGGACCGTCCGTGGCGTCGGGCGGAAGCGCCAGGGGCTCTCGCACATGCAATCGGGCACGGTGACCGACATCGCCGCGGTCGTCGACAACTGCTCCGTGGCGCTCCAGGAGGCCGAGGAGATGGCCGGCTTCCGGCCGTCGTCGGTCGTGATCGGCATCGCGGGCGAGCTGGTGAAGGGCTTCACCGTCACCCACGACATGGAGCGCAAGCGGCCGGAGGTGCCCATCGCCGAGCAGGAGCTGCACCGTCTCATCGACGAGGTGCAGCGCGAGGCGATCCACGAGGCAGAGCGGGCGATCACCTGGGAGACCGGCCTCCCGAACGTGGACATCCGGCTCGTCCACGCGGCGGTGACGGGCGCGAGCATCGACGGCTACCCGGTGACGAACCCCATCGGGTTCCAGGGTCGCCACGTGCGCATCGGCATCTTCAACGCGTTCGCGCCCCTCGTCCACCTCGGGGCGCTCGAGAGCGTCGCCGCCGCGCTCGACCTCGACCTTCTCGAGATCGTGGCCGAGCCGTACGCCGTGGCGCGCGTGCTGGGCCCGGACCAGGTGAAGTCATCCGGGGCGCTCTTCATCGACGTCGGCGGCGGCACCACGGACGTGGCGCTCGTCCGCTCCGGCGGCATCGAGGGCACGCGGATGTTCGCGCTCGGCGGGCGGGCGTTCACGAAGTCGATCGCGGACCGCCTGGAGCTGCCGTTCCCGCGCGCGGAGGCGCTGAAGGTCGACTACGCACGCGGGCTCGGCGAGCGCTCGGACCGGGCGGCCGTCGAGGAGATCGTGGCCGACGACGTCGCCGTGTGGGCGGCCGGCGTGGAGCTCGTACTCGAGGAGCTGTCGGGTGGGGAGCTGCTCCCGTCGCGGATCCACCTCTGCGGCGGCGGGTCGCGCCTCCCGGAGATCGCCGCGGCGCTCCGCCACGAGGCCTTCTGGCGGCACCTGCCGTTCTCGCGCCCGCCGGACGTCGCGCTGATGGTGCCGGGCCAGGTGGAGGCGATCACCGACGCCACCCGCCTGCTCGTCGACCAGCAGGACGTGACGCCCCTGGGGCTCGCCTTCCAGGCGATCGAGACCCAGGTCCAGGACGACCCGCTCGACGTCGCGCTCCGGAAGGTCCTGCGGACGATGAAGGTCTGAGCGGGCGCCCATGGCCGTCATCTACCTCGATGTCGACGACGAGATCACGTCGGTCGCATCCCGCCTCCGGCGCGTCACGGACGCCCACGTCGCCCTCGTCGTGCCCGCCGGGTCGCGGCTGGGCACGTCACGCATCAACTTCCGACTCCTCGCGCGCGAGGCGGCCGGCACCTCACGATCGCTCGCGATCGTGACGCCCGACGCCGCGGCCCGGGCGGTCGCCACGGCGGCCGGACTCCAGGCGTACGGGACCGTCACCGAGTACGAGGGTGCCGAGGCGGCACGCCGGGCATCGAGCCCGGCGACCATCGCCGAGACGGCGGCGACGGCCGCCGCCGTGACCGCCACTGCCGGCGTGCGAGCGGGGGGCCCGGCACGCAGCGCCGGCACGAAGCCGGACGGCGTCACCGCTCAGCCTGCGGCATCCGGGTCGTCCGCGGACGCCCACGCCACTCCCGGTCGCGACGGCTCGAGCGCGGGCGGCGCCGCCCCGGTCTCCGGACGGGCGAGCGCGTCCGGCGTTCCGCCCTCGACCGGGCTGCCGACGGCCCGTCCGATGCGGCTCGGCCCGTCGCAGGGCCGGGGCTCGCGGCGGCGGTGGGGCGTCGTGCTTCTCGTCGCCGTCGTGGTGCTCGCGGCAGGGGGCTCCGTCGCCTACACGGCCCTCCCCACGGCCACGGTCACCATCCGGCCAACCACGGAGGCGCTGGGTCCGGTCAGCGTCACCGTGCGCGCCGACCCCGCGGCGACGGCGATCGACGTGGCCGCGGCCGTCGTCCCGGCGACGCGAGTGGACGTGCCGGTCCAGGTCAGCGACCGGTTACCCGCGACGGGGAAGAAGGTCAAGGAGACGAAGGCGACCGGCAGCGTCACCTTCCTCAGCAAGGACCCCACGCGGGCGAACGCGATCCCCGCCGGCAGCGTCGTCCGGACCGCGGCGGGCGTCGCCTACGCGACCACGTCGGCGGTCACAGTCCCCAAGGCACGGATCGTGGGGCTCACGATCCTGCCCGGGACGGCGGACGCGGCCGTGACGGCCGTCAAGGGCGGGCCCGAGGCGAACGTCGCGCCGAACACGATCGCGATCGTCCCGGCCGGCGAGGACCCGGTCCTGCTCGAGGTGCGGAACCGCGCGGACACGACCGGCGGGACGCGGGTGAGCACGCCGCTCGTGACGCAGAAGGACGTCGACGCCGCACTGAAGAGCCTCGGCAGCCGCCTCGCGACGCGCCTCGTGGACGCCGCCGCCGACCCCGCGCGCGCGCCCGCCGGGTCGGTCCTCGTCCCCGGCACCGAGAGCCTCGGCACCCCGATCCCGTCGCCCGACCCCGCCTCGCTCGTCGGCCAGCAGGTCGATGCGTTCGATCTCACGCTCGCCACCACCGGTGCCGTGACCGCATACGCTCCCGCCGACGTCCACGCCGTGGCGCTCGGCCAGCTCGCCGCGGCGGTCCCGGCGGGCTCGTCGCTCGTGGACGGCAGCGCCACCGCCGACGTGGGCGATGCGATGGCGACCGGAGACGCCGCGGACGTCCCCGCGACCGCGAGCGGCTCCACGGTCCGCACCATCGATCCCGCCGTGATCCGGGCCGCCGTGCGCGGCAGGACGCCGACGGAGGCGGAGGCGGCGCTGGCCGCGTACGGCGACGTCACGGTCGTCGTATGGCCGGGTTTCGTACCGGCGGTCACCGGCACCGACGCGCGGATCGACGTCCTCGTCGTCCCGACCGCGTCGGGCACGACGCCCGCACCGCGGTCGCCGCTGCCATCCGCGACGCCCGCGCCCTCGATCCCGGCCGGGTCGCCGTCGGAGGCGCCGTGAGCCGCCTGCTCGGCGTGGACCTCGGCGGGAAGCGCGTGGGCCTCGCGATCGCGGATCCGGGCATCGACCCGCCGCGCCCGCTCGCGACCGTGCCGCGGGGGGCGACCGTCGAGGAGGACGCCGCGACGCTCCGACGGTTCGTGGAGCGGGAGGACGTGACGGCGGTGATCCTCGGATTGCCGCTAGACTTCGACGGCGGCGAGGGCGCCCAGGCCGCGGCGACGCGAGCGTGGGGCGAGAAGATCGCGGAAGCGCTCGGCCTGCCCGTGCTCCTGCGCGATGAGCGCCTCTCGAGCGACCGCGCTGCCCAGGTCATCGGTCCCATGAAGCGGGGCCGATCGGGTGGGCCGCCGACGGCGACCCAGCGTCGCGTCTACCGCGAGCGGCTCGACCGGGAGGCCGCCGCGATCATCCTGCGCGACGAGCTCGACGCGCGACCGAGGAGCGACCCGTGACGGATGGCGGCGGAACCCGGGACGATCGCCCGTCCCGGGGGTACGCGCCGTCGCAGGCGGATCTCCGCGATCCCCTCGGCCGCGCACAGACGGCCCGCGAGCTGCGGGAGGGTCGCCGACGGGGTCGCGGTCCTCGTGGCCTCGGGGTCCTCGTCGGGTGCCTCATCATCGTGGGGGCTACGGTGATCGTCGGGTTCGCGCTCGCGGCCACGCTGCTGCGGCCGATGGTGGGCGGGTGGGTCACCGGGATGGCCTACGGCAACCCGAGCCTGCTCGGGATCGGCTGGGTCTCCGACCTCGTGAGGGACGACCTGGGACCCGTCCTGACGCAGAAGGCGTCGACGGACGCGTCCGAGACCGAGTTCATCGTGGCGCCCGGGGACTCGGCCGCGGCGATCGCCGACCGGCTCCACACAGCCGGCCTGCTCGCGGACCCGCGGGCCTTCGTCTACCTCGCGGTGAGCAAGGGCCTCGCGACGCAGCTCGAGGCGGGGACGTTCGTCCTCCGGAAGGACATGACCCCCGAGGAGCTGGTGACCTCGTTGCTCCAGACCAAGGTCTTCGCCACGACGATCGCGCTGCGGGACGCGCTGCGCCTCGAGCAGGTGGCCGCCTACCTGCAGACGCTGCCGATCAAGACGGACGTGAAGGCGTTCTACGACATGGCGAAGAAGCCGCCCGCGTCGGTCCTCGCGGACTACCCGTGGCTGGCCGACCTGCCGAAGGGCGCGTCGCTGGAGGGGTACCTCGGCAGCGGCGTCTACGAGGTGGATCCACGGATCGACGCGGAGGCGCTCCTGCGGCGACTGCTGGACGGCTACGCGGCGAAGATGGGCGACAGGCTGACGGTGCCCGCGGCCCGTGGGATGAGCCTTCACGAGGTCGACACGCTCGCGTCGATCGTCGATCGGGAGGCGGTCGTCGACACCGAGTACGCGAAGATCGCCGGGGTCTACCAGAACCGCCTCGACGCCGGGATGATCCTCAACGCCGACCCCACCGTCGTCTACGGCGTGGACACGGTGAACGTCGGGAAGCTGCCCTTCGCCAGGTGGCCCACGTACTCGTTCTGGGAGGTGGTGGGAACGCCTCTCGCGGACGTCAAGCTGCCGAAGTCGCTCGCGAGCTACCAGACGTACGTGAACGCCGGGCTCCCGGACGGACCCATCGTCACGCCCTCGGTGAAGGCGATGGACGCTGCGCTCAACCCCGACACGAGCGGGGGTTACATGTTCTTCGTCGCGATCCCGAACGGGGGCGGCAAGCACGCCTTCGCAAAGACGTACGAGCAGCACCTCGCGAACCTCCGCAAGTACGGGTACATCCAGTGACCCCGGGTCTTCCCGTGCCCACGGACTTCGGGCCGCCGCCGACCGCCGGCGAGCGTGCGCGCTGGGCCGACGCCGACGCCGCCGCGCGACCCGCCCGCCTCGCCCGGATCCGGGCGCGCCTTGCCTCCGATGGCCTCGATGCCTACTTCGGGATCCGCCCCGAGAACTCCCGGTACCTCACCGGGTTCGCCCTCGGCGACGGCGAGGACCGGGTGGCCGGGCAGTCCGGTCGGTTCCTCGTGTCCGGGGACGAGGTCGTGGTCCTCGCGGACTCGCGCTACACGATCCAGGCTGGCCGCGAGGCCGTGGGCGCCCGCGTCGAGCCCATCACGAACGACCTGGCGGCGCGCTGGAGCGAGCTGGCGGCGTCGGTCGGTGCGCGGCGGGTCGCGGTCGAGGCCGCCTTCGTGAGCCACGCGCTGTGGCGCGCTCTCGAGGCGACGGCGCCGGACGTGGAGCTCGTCGCGGTGGACGGCTGGGTGGAGACGGATCGGGCGACGAAGGAGCCGTCGGAGATGGACCGGATCCGAGCCGCGTGCGCGGTCGCCGACCGGGCGCTCGCCGTGCTGCTGCCGGAGATCCGCGTCGGCGTCACGGAGGCGGAGCTCGCGTGGCGCCTCGAGGTCCTTATGCGGACCGGGGGAGCGGAGGGGCTCGCGTTCGACGTCGCATGCCTCGCCGGGCCCGAGGCGGCGCTTCCCCACGGCTCGCCGGGCCCGCGACCGGTCATCGACGGGGCCGTGCTCCTCTTCGACTTCGGCGCACGCGTGGACGGCTACCGGAGCGACATGACGCGCACCCTGTTCGTCGGGGAGCCGTCCCCGCGGGACCTCGACCTCTACGCGCTCGTCGCTCGGGCCCAGGGGGCGGCGATCGCGGCCGTCGAGGCATCCGCGGCAGCCGGCGGCCCGGCCCCGAGCGGGCGTGCCGTGGACGCCGCCGCGCGCGACGTCATCGCGGCGGCCGGAATGGGCGACCGTTTCGGGCACGGGACCGGCCACGGTATCGGCCTGGCGACCCACGAGGGCCCGAGCCTGAGCCGAGTGGCCCCGGCGACGCCGCTGCCGTCGCCCACGGTGTTCAGCGTGGAGCCCGGCGTCTATATCGAGGGCGAGACCGGCGTCCGCATCGAGGACCTGGTCCTCTTCGATGTCGAGGCGCGGCGAGCCGAGCGACTGACCTGCTTCCCGCACGGGATCCTCGTCCTCGGGTGAATGCGGCAGCCCGACGTCGGGATCGTCGACAGCGCGGGTGCCCGGCGTCACCGTGGGCCGCACGGCTTGGCCGACCCGGTGCGGCTCGCGGGCGCGGATCCGCGGGCTGACCTCGATCCGCGCCGTCGGGGCCGTTCGGCACTGACGCCGCGGAGTACGCTGCTTCGCAGACCGTCGGCCTGCCGTGGGGGGCGCCCGGCCCGGGCATCTGCGGGGCACCGATGACACTCGCGTTCGGCACGACGCGCATCGATCACCCCCCCGCGCGGGGTGGGGTCCACGATGTCATCGTGATTTCGCCGCCGTCGCGTGACGAGGGCGATGGGGCGCGGCCCCATGGATCCATCCGCATGAGCCGCGGCGCCCGATGACCGACGCCAGGAGACCGGGCACGGACGAGCCTGCGCTGGACGCGGCCGAGATGCGCGAGGTGCTCGCGGCCGCCGACCTGCGTCGCGTGCTCTCGGGCGCCGAGCTGCGCCGGCAGGCCGAGGACCGCCTCGAGGCGCTCTCCGCCGCCGCGGCGACCCTGCTCCGGGACGATTCGGCACCCGTGCCCGAGGGCGCCGAGGCGATCGTCCACGAGCTGCGCGTCCACCAGGTCGAGCTCGAGATGCAGAACGAGGAGCTCCGGCGTGCCCAGCTGGAGCTCGACACGCAGCGCGCGAAGTACTTCGACCTCTTCGACCGCGCCCCGGTCGGCTACCTCACGCTGGGCCGCGACAACGTCATCCGCGACGCCAACCTCACCGCCGCCCGCCTCCTCGGCGTGGAGCGGCGGCGGCTCGTCGGGCAGCCGTTCCGCGCCCTCGTCTTCGCGGCGGACCAGGCTGCCTTCTACCGGCACCACGCCCTGCTCGAGCAGACCGAGGAGTCGCAGACCGTCGAGCTGCGGCTGCAACGCACCGGCGCCGAGCCCTTCTGGGCGCACCTCGAGTCGCGGCCACAGGGCGCGGCCGACGGCGCCCCGCCCCGCCACCAGTTGACCGTCACGGATCTCCCCGAGAGAGCCCTGGCGGAGGAGAAGCTGCGCGCCAGCGAGGAGCGCTATCGCAGCC
>CAIYQJ010000411.1 GCA_903928275.1 uncultured Chloroflexota bacterium | reverse complement strand
CCGCGGCGAGCGCGACCTCGGCTGCGTGGAGGTCGCTCGAGATCGTGTCCACCGTGGAGCCCGAGGTGGCCATGAGCTCCACGACCTGCGAGATGCGTGACGCGCCTGCCCCGGATGCGTCGCGGATCGAGATGAACCGGTCGCCGAGGTCGAGCGCCTTGCTCGCGCCCTGCAGCGTGACCTGCCCCGCGTCGAGGACCGCGCGCGCGCCGTCCACCTGGTCGCGCAGCGGCGGGAGGATCCGTGCCGCGGCCACAAGCGGGTCGTCGTGCACGACCTTCGCGAGCCGGTCCACGTCCGCGGACGCTGCCGCGAGGTCCGCGCGGAGGCCGGCGATCGTCGCCGCGTCCACGTTCGTGCCCACCGTCTTCACCCTGTCGGCCAGGGCCTGGAGCTCATCGCGCGCCCGCTGCGCGTCGCCCACGAGCGGCAGGTACGAGGCGGCGACGACGCCGACCGTCACGACGCCGACGATGAGCACGAGCAAGATGACGACCGCGGCGATCCGGCTCCACGGGCGACGGCGATGGCCGCGCCGCCGATGACGTCGCGTGATGGTCGCCTCCGGCGTCGCGGGCCCGCTGCCCGGCGCGTCGCCGGGCGCCCGGTCCTGCGGACCCGTCACGGCACCGGCTCGGCGATGACGACGAAGCGGGGCGCCGAGGCGTAGTACGAGGTGGACGTCTGGAGGGTGAGGATCTCGTTCGGGGTCGCGGCGAGGTACTGGGTGGAATCCCACGGCACCCTGGGCAGGACCTCGGCCACACGGTAGGTCGCCTGGCCGCCGCCGGCGAGGTCGAGCGCCACGATGTCGCCCACCTGGACGTTCCACAGGGGCAGGAACATGCCCTCGCGGGCGTGGCCGTAGATGTAGATGTTCGTGCCGCCGCCCGGCCAGCCGGAGCCCGGGTAGTGGGCCGCCTTGCCGATGGGGGCGTCGATGCCGTCGCCCTCGATGATCGGGAGGTCGATCCCCAGGCGCGAGATGACGATGCGGGTGGCGACCGTGCCTGCCGCGGCGGACGAGGCGGCCGCGGATGGAGCCGGAGACATCGGGGTGGCGACCGGCCTGGGCGTGCCGGTGCCCCCGGGGAGCGTGGGCCGCGGCGTCGCGAGGAACGTGGCGCCGCCGCCAGGGAGCGTGGGTCCGGGGGCCGACGGGCTCGGGACCGGAGCCGCGGGCGGCTCGCCGGTCAGGACGAGCGGGATCGCGACCGCGATGAGGAGAGCCCCGACAAGTGCGACCCCGACGATGGCGCGGCGTTGCGCCCGGCTCAGGCGCGACGCGGAACCCGGTTCGGCCGAGCGGTGACGGCGGCGTCCGCGCCTGCCGTGGCGCTCGGGATGAGGGGCGCCCGGCGGGCCGGGGACGTCTTCCATCTCCGGCCCAGCCTAGTCCCAATCCGGCAGGACCGCGCCATGGCGGCCTGCCACCGCGCGACTATCGCTGCGCGACGATGGACCGGATCCCCAGCGCTCCGCCGAAGACGACGGCAAGACCCGCGAGCGCGAGCAGGAGCGGCGGCGTCTGGTTGGACGGCGTGCTCGTGTTCGGCAGGCTTCCCGTCCCGGCCGGCACAGACGTGATCCCCAGGACAGCGCCGCCGAAGGCGGTTCCCGCCCGGGCTTCGACGCTCCGCTGGCCCACGATGCAGTCGAGATAGACCTTCGTGGTCGCCACGCCGTTCGCGTCCGTCGTGGTGGTGACGTCCACGATCGCATCCTGCGAGCTCACGGCCGTGGTCATCGACCACGTCACGGCGGTGTTCGCCAGCGGCAGTCCGTTCGCGTCGAGAATCGTGGCAGAGACCGGGATCTCCGTCTTGCACGCGAGGGTCCCGGATGGCGCTGTCACGGTGACGGACTGTGCGACCGGCGTCTCGTATGCAGCGACCGCCGGCACCGCGAACGCGAGAAGCAGTCCTGTGGCAGCCAACGCCCGGCCCAGCCGCCCGACACCGACGATCCTGGCCATCTCGTCCACCTTCCAGCTCTGCCGATCCCGGCCCCCATGCGGTTCGTCCATTGATCCGTATGGTCCACGTTGCGCCCGCGCGACCGGGTGAACAACATCCGACGGGATACAAGGCACCGTCCGGGAATGCCGGAGCGCGCCCGATCGGCCCTGACCGTACCGCCGGGCCGGACGGCTGACCATCGGGCGTTTGCATGAGAGAGCGTGGTACCCGCGACGTCTGACCCGCGCGCCCGTGGCGCGGGGCGGGGCGGGAATCACGGCGTCGCCGGGCCCCACCGCGCGCAGATCACGGGGCCCGCCTCCGGCGCGACGTCAGCGCGAGCCGGATGCGGCCGCGGGGGCGAGGACCAGGCCGACGACGAGGGCGAAGACGACGATCACGGCCAGGAGCACCGCGATCGCGAGCAACAGGCCGACAGTCCGCCGTGGAGACCGCCGGCGACCGAGGGCGGCCCCGGCGGCCGCAACGGGAGCTGGAGGCGGAGGCGCACCCGACGGCGACGCGGCCCTGCCTGGAGCCGTTCCGGCAGGCGCCAGGGCCCGTACCAGCGCGCCCGCGGAACGCCCGGCAGGCGGAACGGCGCCCGTAGCATCCGCCGTCTCGGGCTCGGGCATCGTCTCCGGCACGGGCGGCCCTTCCGGCGCCGACTCGGGCGGCGTCTCATGCGCCTCGCCCACGACGGCTGCCGCCGCACCGGGCCGGGCGGTGTAGCGCTGGCACGCGACGAACAGATCCGTCAGGCAGAACTCGCCCTGGTGCCCCAGGTCGATCGTGGCGGGGCGTGTGCCCACCTGGCATCGATGCTCCGCGATCGGGAACGCGAACCGCGACCGGGCGTCCTGGCGCAGCCCCAGGAACGGGCACGCATCCTGGGCAGGGTGGCGGGGGGCGGTCGCCCACCCGGGCGATGCCGCTGACGCCGCATCGCGTGTCACCACGTCGTCGGGATCCCCCACGCCGGAATCATATGCCGCGTCGCCGGCGCAGCCACCACGCGAGGATCGCGATCCCGGTGAGGGCACCGAGCGAGTCGATGCCCACGTCCACGATCGAGGGTGTCCGCCCGCTGACGAACACCTGGTGGAACTCGTCCGAGCAGGCGT